>DATKUV010000116.1:0-24237 GCA_035530415.1 Candidatus Nanoarchaeia archaeon
AGTAACACATTATTCAATAGCGGGCATGATAGCTCCGCTTTATGTTGCTGAAATAATCCAAACCCTGGTCACGGAGTTGATGGAAACTAAAGCCATTGAAACTGTGGCATTGGAGGTCAATTGATATCAAAGTGCTGTGGCCGGAGAATAGTACCAAGTAAGCGGGCAATATTTACGTGGGAGTGTGTCGCTTGTGGGTCAACCTGTGATGGTAGAGCAGACACCGAAGAGACCCCACAAGTGTTCAGTGATCTTGGATACGTTAGGTGGGGCGAAGTACGGACCAGAGTATTAATAAATTACAAAGTAATTGAAGACCCTGATATCCCTAAAGAATACATCCGGGACCAAATACCCTTAACAAAGGCAGAGTAATAATGGACCCAAAGCTAAAAGTATTAATAGATGAGTTGAAAGCAGTCTCTGTATACGTCCCTGAGAAACCAGGCGGGGTATGGATCAGGTATTCTGATTATGTAGAACTAATTCTTAAGCACTGGCCTACCGCATGGGGGGCGGACATCCGCTTGGACGTAGATAAAAACGAAAAGCTAAACAATTTTGAACCAAAGCTAAAGGGAAAATAATGGAACCAAGACTAAAAGCATTATTTAAGGAGCTGAGAGAAAATTCTGGGTCGTGCTGGCATTACCCTTACACAAATCGAGATTGTAGGTCAAAAATTGAACTTAACACAGTTAAGAAGCTTATCAAGAAGCACTGGCCTACCGGTGGACCACTGGTCATCATCTGGCCACGTAACACACCAAAGGAGAAATAATGGGTAAGACAACCTATCAAGCCAAATATGCCAGTATGATGGTAGACTATTTCTCCACACCACCTTATAGCGAAGAAGTGCTTGCCACCAGAGTATTCAGGAGCGCCAATCCACTGATTACATTTACTAAATTTTGCCGGTCCATAGGGTGTGCAAGACAGACATTACACAATTGGCTCGCTGCTGAAGATGATGATGGTAATGCCAGGTATCCAGAGTTGTTGGACGCATACGCGCACGCCAAGGAGCTTCAGAAGGATTTTCTGGTCGAGAATGGATTGCTGGGACTGTATAACTCCCAGGCATTTATATTTACTGCAAAAAACATCACTGACATGACTGATCAGGTCAAAGTGAACCACGCCGACTCTGAGGGTAATAAAATCGAAAATATCTGGATTGTTCCAGGATTTAGGGGGGATGAGAAATGAGCTGGTTATATGGATTAATAGGTTTGTGGATAGGTGGCATCGCTGGTGTATTGGTAATGGCAATGGTTATTGCCGGGTCAAGAGCGGATGAACGGCAGGAGAAGATCACCCAGGACCCGGACTCTGAGACATTGTATACATGGAACAATCCAGATATTTTCCAGGACCCGGACTCTGAGACATTGTATACTCGTGAGGATAATCTTCTCACCGTCCGGATATTAAAGTTTTTACCTGACAAAAGAGTACGTCTGGAAGTAGTGCTGAGTATGCTGGCTCATTTCAAGCCTGATGATACCTTCGCCCTCCGGTATGATGATTTTAAAAAGCGATATAACAAACGAATAGAGGGGGAAGTATGACAACAATTGACTACGTGCTGACTGCCATATCGCTGCTGATAATAGTGTACATGATGATTGATAAGGGGGAAATATGAGCTTGGAGTCTGATGATATTGGCTTTAGTCTCCATCAACTCCCGCTTGTATTGGAGTCTGATGAGGAAGTGGGTGGGGATATTGTTGAGAACCAGTTGGCTCTCAATGCCCGCATGAATAAAATTATTGATATTCAGAAGCTTGATGAGGATTATGCGTACAGGCATCACCAGGAAGGCATGACATACGCTCCTGAGTCATTGACTCCACACGCGGTAATATCCAGGGAGCTGGGGTCAGCTTTGGAGATGGTTGGTGCCGCCAGTGTTTTTAGCCGTAAAGGGCTCAAGGTGCTTGTAAGGCACATAAAAATGAAGGTAGATATGCCTTTGAATTTCAAGTTTTATTCACAGAGGGTTGCCAAGAAAATCGCCTTAATGTGTGGTCCTAAATACATTGTTGTTGAGGATTATATGGATCGCTTCGAGTGTGCTTATTTTAGGGTAAAACATATTGGTAGAAGTAGTTAAACAAGAAATATCTCCACAGCCTGGTGGCCAGTGGGACTATTTTAGATGTGATGAATATGAGGTGCTATTTGGTGGTGCAGCGGGGCCAGGGAAGAGTTGGGCGCTGGTTGCTGATGCCCTTGGATTGCAGTTCAAAAATGGTCCTTTAGGCATAGCTGCCTGCTTCGTTCCCAGCTACCGGGCTGTTCTCTTTCGTCGTAAAACTACGCAATTCACCAAGCTCATCGACGAAGGCAAGAAGTATTACACCGTTGAGCCATTCAACGCTGAATTCATTCAAGGCAGGCGCGGCGATCCGGGCCCATCGTTCAATTTCCCCACATCACAAAAGGTAAGTGGTAAGTATTACACCGGTGCAATCTATGGCGCTCGTATCTTCATTTGTCATATGGAGATGGAGAACAACAAAGAAGATCATCAGGGCCAGGAGTATCAGTTTGTCGGATTTGATGAGCTGACACAGTTTACACTAACACAGTATTTATACCTTTTTAGCCGCCTGAGATCCACTGTACTGAACTTAACACCCCGGATAAGATCAACTACTAACCCGACAGGAATAGGGCTTGTGTGGGTCAAGAAACGCTTTATAACTGGCCTTAATCCACGAGAGGCCAGATACTATATCGCTGACCCACATAAGGATATCATTGATGCACCTGCTGGTATTGAGGTTCAACCGGATCATCCATATGGCAAATCTCGTATGTTTATCCCTGGCAGATTAGCTGAAAACAAAGTATTAACTGAGGCTGACCCTGGTTATGAGGCCAACATAAAAGCTATGGGATCTAAGATGGAAAGAGCTTTATTACATGGTGATTGGGATGCATTTGGTGGTGATTTCTTCGATGACTTAACACCGGCTGAAGGTGGACATCAAGTGTCACCATTTGAAATCCCTGATGACTGGAAGCTTGAAGGATCTCTTGATCCAGGATGGTCGAGCGCTTGCTCTTTTGGGTTGAATGCAAGAGATCATAACGGTAAGATATACAGATTGTTTACCTATTATCAGCGCGAAAAAAGCCCTGATGAGCATGGTAAAGCTGTGCTCGATATGATCAAGAACTTTCAATGGACCAACGGTAGAATGCCATCACGCATTGTCTCAGGTCATGATGCCTGGCAACGCAAGGAGAGGTGGACATCAACACCAAATGAGTTGACATGGGAAAGGATATGGCGTACTATGGGGTTATATCTTACCAGGGCTAATACATCCCGTGTTAATGGCTGGTGGACCTGGAAAGGCATTATAAGATCCAAGCAATGGGTTTATTTTGATGGTTATAATGATGATTTAATTGAAGAAATGGTGGCAGCATCACATGATGACAAATTTCCCGAAGACATATCCGGCAGAGGCAATGATGGCAGCGTGTCTGACCATACTCTTGATGAATGTCGTTATAGCGTGATGTCACTTGTTAAGCCTATTAAAGCTATTGAGGAGCCGAAGAAAGAGATACCATTTGGCATCCCAATACACCAGGCTGATGACGTGAGGAATATATGGTAATAGATAACTTTTAAAAAGGAGAAAAGAATGTCAAAGCAAAGGCAATTAAATGCCAAGGTGTCAGCTTACAACCTTAACGAAAAGAACAAGGTTAAAGCCCTCACATTGGTGCATACACAACAGCATAGTTTAGCTGTTGGTGATAAGCTGTATGGCCGGGTGTATAGTTACAGAGTGCTGTTGAAACATGACAGTGAATATGGACAGGTGCTGGTTTGTAAACCCAACCGGTCTGTTGGCCTGGGGCAGATACTATCTGATCTCAATAACGGAGCTACGTTGAATGGAAATTAAAGGCAGAAATTACGATCTGATTGTAGCCGCCGAAGCTAACCGCGACAAAGCTAAGACTACCTACGACAAGGACCGTAAATACGTCGAAAATGTGCAGGAACCAAGTAGTGTTCCCGATGGGGAGCAATACATCAAAGAGGATAAGATAACAGACTTGCATCGCCGGCTGATCGGTGGCATGATAGCTGGTGAGATTGATATCAAGATCATAGGTGGTGGCGAGAAGAAGAAGCCACTCCGTGAGCTGTTCGCTAAGATCCTGGCCTGGAATATGTTTAAAGAAAAAATTGTCGAGCAGAACATGAATTACTTCTATTGTGAAGGACTGGCCTGGATCAAGTACGATTATAACCCTTACAAAAAATCACCATTCGGCATCGGTGCTCCGATCATTCAAGCCTACAGGCCGGGTGAGATCATGTTCGACCCTGAATCCATTGATCCGATGCATTATGAAGACAATTGCTGTATCCTCAAGGTCCGGAAGACATTAAAATACGTTCAAGAACGTTGGCCGGAGAAGAAGGATGAAGTGGTCGCATCGACGGATGAGGAATATGGTGGTCTCCAGGCTCCTGAAGAGCTGTCTCTAAGCAGGTATGTTGACCTATATGAGATAGTCAAAAAAGAAACTGTGCTGACAACAGCAATGCAGGATGGCGAACCACTGCTGGTTGATGGCAAGACGATTAAAATCGAAGAAGATGTTTATTATGTTGAATACGTTGCCAATAAAACAATTGACCTGGAACGCAAGAAGACAGAAGCTGATGACTTTCACTTCATCAGCATGATACACACACCCAGAGTTGATACTGACAATGTGTATGGCCGGTATCCGTTTGGCACCGTGAGGCTGTTGGGTGGCTCCCAGGATGTCCTAAACATTATCACCTCAATGATGGTCAGGGTTGTCAAAAAAGACATTAAGAATCTTGCAATCATATCCGGAGCAACGCCAGAAGAGGTTCTGGATTACAAAGAGCAGGCAGCATCTGAGCATGGTGTTGTTGTGCTAAACAGCCCTGAAGCGCGTGTTACCTATGCGCCTAAAACAGGATTGGCCCCATCGATGGTACAGCTCAGAAATATTATAGCATTCACCTTTGACAGTCAGACAGGTAAATACAGCCCTGACCGTGGTGAGCAAAGCGGATCAGGAATGTCTGGTGTTGCCATTGGTAAACTGCAGAACAGAGGCACATTGCCTGAGTTCGTTGCTAAAAACCATATTGAAGTAGCTTACACACGCCTGGCCAGGTTGATACTGAAATCAATCAAGGAAGAGCTGTCTGAGAAACCATTTAAAATATCAACTCAAGTACAAGGTGAAGAGGTTGATATCTATTACAATTTCGACATTGAAGATGTTGTTGGTGATATTGACACAGATTACAATGTCCGCGCAGAAGGCCCTGATGGCTATTCTAACATCATTAATGATTTAGGTGACTTGGATGAGGTGGACGTGGTTATACGTGTAGACATGAGCGTTGAGGAGCGTAGGAATTATGAATTGCAGAAAGCTTTCACTCTGGCGCAAATTGGGAAGCTATCAACTGAGGACTTACTCAAGACAGCATACCCAGATACCTACCAGGACAGGTTACAGAACTTGCGTAAAGAGAACAAAGCGTTTGAGCTGATGGGCCGGATCTCGAATATGGACCCGAATATGTTGGGCCAGGTAGATCAGTTGACAACTCAAATCGAGTCATTGATACCTGGATTGATGAAGATGTCAGGTAGTGCAGCGAATAAGAAACCGGATGAAGTAATTCCGGGAACATAAACCAATAGAAGGGAATGCAGATGGATAAGAAGAAAGCTTTAGGAATTTTTGGTGTTGATGGCCAGCCTCTCGATAGCAATAGAGGCAAGCAAACGCTATATGGTATGACAATTGCCTTTTTCAGGGGTGATGGCGGACCGGGGATAATAGAACAGCCTCAGAAGCTGTCCAAGGGTGAATATGATGATTTGCACCTGGCGCTGACCAAGGCCAAGACCTTTGATGATGTGTTGTTGAAGACACTGAACAAAATGCATAAGCAGGGCTCCCAGGACCAATTCAGCTTAACGACATCGATGCTGGTCAACCATAAGTCAGCCCGGATAGCTTATATCCAGTTGGAGAAATTTGATGATAGTGGTGAAGGTATCATCCACACACCGGCATCGGTGGAATTCTTTACTCCAAAAATGAAGATCGCCAAAGGCTTTGAAGGGAGCTGGAATGACCCTCTTAAGAAAGATTAAATGTTTCTTATTTGGGCACATAGCGAGTGTGAGGACGCATCCTCTGTTTGACCGGGATGCTTCGTTACTGCAATTGATGTGCCCCAGGTGCATGAAGACTTTCGATAATTTAATATTCGCTGACATTACTATGCATCACCACCCGGAGGCTGCGGAAGAGTGGGTTCTTAGGACTTTACCAAAAAGAACGAAGCGTAAAATATTACGGGAGAGACAGTTAAATGCAGAATAAATCGAAAAAAACATTAGGTATGCAAGGGATTATTGATGGGACGCATTGTCTGACAACACCACTCGACTTAATGATCGCAGCGGAATCCTATGATAGAATTGAGGAGCAGATTAAGAAACGTCGAATAAAAATGGCCAGAGAAATATATAAACTTTCTGGCAGGATGACAAAGCTAAATACCGAGGGTGGCGAATGAGTGCATTTCTTATGTACTGGGCAGGTATATGCCACCGGTTTCGCGAGGTGTCGCATATATGGGGGTTCTATTATCCCAATCGTCAATGGCGGTATTCAAAGGGGGAGCGCGTTTATTTTAGGCTACGCAAATGGTGTAGCACAGACTGGTGGCTCGGCAATTACCAAAAAGCAGAGGAACAAAGCTTGTTCCAAAGATTAACATTTTCTATATTCTCCAATAGTTACCACACCTTCCAACTGGTTGAGCAAATACTCTTGACCTGGGGCGGGTGTTGTATGGTTATTGAAGCGTTGCTAATATGGGTGTATTTCTCCCCTATATGGATGTTTGTGATACTGCCTATCAATTGGTTTGTCCGCTGGTTAGGGACACAGCATGGCAGGGAACTAATAATTGAGGGAGTAATGCCTTTGAAGAGGTCCTATGAGACTTGATGAACAGATAGCACGGTTAATGGCGAAGCTACCCAGGTTGCTGATGAATCTGATACGCCGGAGTAAACCATTTTTAGTGCAGATCTCTATGCCGCGCCAGGGTAGACTAAAAATTTCCTGGTCATACACAATGTCTGAAATGGATCTCGTACAAGGTGAAGATGTTGAAATGGACCTTTTGATGGAAGAAGAAGAAGATGTAATGGGAGAAAATACTTGATTAACACAATATAGGGTGTTATATTTAAGGAAACAGTGACGCTGATTTGTCGCGAGGACAGATCCAGCATTGACGCTGAATGTTCAGCGTCACTGTTATTATTTTACGGCCTTAGTCCGTGCTTTTTGCACCGCTGCCGCTCTTGGTTAACTCCTTGAGCGGCTTTTTTTTTACCCAGGCCAACCATAACGGAGCCTGGAACGTTTTTAAAGGGATGAGACCAACCCATGGGGAGTCTAAAAATGCAGGGAAAAATATTTTATAGCCCGGAAGATGGAGTAACAATTCCAACTCCCGTAGAAGGTGATTTAACCCACCTTAATGATGATCCTCTGAATTTTGCAGAGGAAGACATTGATGATATGACTGATGATAGCCCTATTATCAATGCCGTTGTCCCGGAGCCGGTAGAGCCAGAAGAAGATGAACCAGAAGGCGAACCAGCCCCAGTAATTAACACTACGGCCTTTAAACTTGGTGAAATTGAGTATGAGCCGGAGCAATTGGAGAAGATAATCAAGGCCCATGATGATATGAGTAATTGGGAGAAAAATCTCCGTAATTTCTCACATCTGAAAAACATGGACCCGAAATTAGCCGAAGCAATGGTCCCGTATATAAACTCTCAGAAAGAAATCCCAAAAGGTCTTGTAGAAGAACCGATAATAACATCCGTAACAGAAGGATTGAAAGATTTCCAGATAGAAATACCTTACGAGGATTTGGATGGTAAGGAAGCGACATTATCAGTTGATATCAAGACACTCAAACCGTTAATCGACAAAGCAATAGCTTTAACCACATTGGCCTATCAGCCAGAATTGGATAAGTCTGCAGCGTTGACTGAGCGCGTGAGGGTGGACCGGATAAATGAGATGCTGACAGCGTTCACAAGCAATGAGTCCGCAAAAGAGATGTTCACGTTTCATGTTGGTAAAAATGTGTCGTTATACGACCATATACGCAACGTGATGGACACTCCTGGGCACATTGATGCAGAGCCGGTCAAACGTCTCAAAGCCTTAGTTGACCAAGTAGATGGCCAGGACATCAAGACCCTGGACGATGCCTATCAGTTTATTTATAAGGGTAAAAAACTACAGTCAACGGCGACGGTGCTTGGTAACATTGTTAAGCGTCAGTCAAACGGTAAGGGCCTCGATAGAGGTACTGAACTGAAACCTGACACCGCAATCGACATGGACATCGACAAAAATTCCGCAGAGGATGTGTTAAAATCTTTAGGAGTTTAACATGGCAGCAACAGTATTAACTGGCACGCTTGGTGTTGAAGATGTCAACTCAGCAAAGCAAGTCCGTGATGTAAGCAAGCGATTACATTACAAGTATATGAATCTTGGGCCTATTACAGCCCTATTAATGAAAATGCCGAAAGGCGAAACAGCGAAAGCACCCAAGGTGGAGTGGCTCAGAAGTGACAAACTTCCTCGTTGGGATGCCGTAGTAACTGGCGCTGCCGCCACTACGGGCAGCAATACAGCTACAATAGTCGTAACAAATATTAGCTACTTTAAACTTGGTGACACGGTTGAAATAGCTGATTTATCTTATTCAACAACGCAAACAAATGTCGGTGTTATCACAACCCATGATACTGCAACTTCAGCTATCACTCTTACTCCTGTTGGATGGCAATCAAACCTGGCCGCTACTGCCTGTACGTTCCCGGCCATAGCAGCTGGAATGAGGATACACATTCTAACCGATTCAAGTGAAGAATACTCTCAGTCTCCTGCAATGAAAGTTCTGCAAGTTGAGAATGAGTGGAATAACATCGGTTTCAAACGTGCACCGTTCATCGTTGGTAACATCCAGATGGATCAAGAGAATTATTCTGGTCCTGAAAGAAAACAACGTAAGAAAGAAACTCATGACGATATCCGGATACAATTCGAGGAAGATTTGTTCCACGGAGAGCGTTATCACAGGGACGGGACAAATGGCCGTCAGTTCTTCATGAGGGGATTCAAAAGATTCCTTCGTCAAGGCGGTGGGGTCAACGTATGGCAATATGGCGGGAATTTCAACGAAGCAAGCTTGGATGAAGCTTTGTTAAAAGGTCCTTGCCAGGCAGCCATCGGTTCCCAGACCAGATTCTGGTTCATGGGTAATGATCTTTTCTTAAAGGTATTGGCAATTGGTAAAGCAAAAGAAAGAATTATAGGTCAGCAAACTATCTTAGGGCAGAATTTTACAATCTATCTTGCTCCAGGTGGCATCAAAATATACATGACTGTGCATCACTTGATGACAGACGTTTACTCTGGTGCTGGATTGCTTATTGACCCAACACGCGCAAGAATCCGTCCTTACGGAACTCAGGGTGTCTTCCGGTACTTAGAAGGCATACAGGAGAATGATCGTGCTGGTGTTAAAGATGAATGGCAAATAATTGGATCTCTTGAGATAGACCGTATTGATCCGCATATGTGGGTTGAAGACGTAGCAGCTTAGTTAATCAATGCCCTCTTCGGAGGGCTTTATAAAAACGTGCAGGGGAGAGTTAACGATGGAAGAGTTAAAACAACATAAAATAAGCGCAGAATTGTTTGAAGATCATGTCTTTTTCGCTCATGTGATCAATGGTGTCCGAGTGAATTTTACAGATGAGTTATCTGTTGAGTTCCTGATGACCCAGGCAAATCGCAGTCAGAGCGTGGGGGACTGGGGTGGTGAAGGTGTTGCACAAGTCAAGAAAACAAACACTAAGTTGATCAAGGCAATCATGAACCACCCTTTATATACCAAGTCTAAGCAGATCCGGCGAATACCTGGACCGGCTGAGACCGCTTATATGTCCAATCAGATCAAAGGTAAGGAGTTCGTAAAAAGAACTTCTGAGGCTATTGAAGGGGGAATTTTCCCTCCATTTGACTTTAAGTCAATGAAGAAAGAATCCTTACAGAATTTAGCCAACCAGTGCGGAATATCGGCTTTTAAGCTGGATGAGGCATTTATAGCTGGAAAAGAGAAGACAATAAACGAGCTGATCGAAGAACTTGAAACCGCTTTTAAACAGGAGATATAATTGTGAAAAAGATTTTTGTCGTACTAATGTTATTTGCCTCCGTCCTTTGGGGCGCTGATGCTACTAACTATTTTGGTCAGCCGGTGAATTTTACTTCATCTTTTGGCCAGTTAACCTATTATGGTGACTGTACTATATTGGATGCCGATAGTGCTGGTAACTTCCACACTAAACCGTTCTATATCGGTGATGCTAACAATATTGATGGTCTGCTTGTAACCCAGATTACAGTAGCAAACGGTTATACCGCTGACACTGATGTGGATGTCATCTTACATTTTTCTACGGATTTGGTGACCTGGACTACAAAGGACAGTGATACCGCTGACGGCGATCTGCAACTGAATGGGTTGGGATCTGGCGCAATCGTAGATACTTTAGGCCAATATGAGGCTGCAAATGACTTGCTGTTTCACGGTATGCAGTGGATGGTTATAGAGTTCAATGGCCAGAATGTCAACAACAATGATGCTGATGCTAATATGGTTATATTTTGGTCTGTCGCATTGACACCGGATGTGACTGGTAATAATAATGGCCAGCCTCTTGCTATAGGTCAGGTTGCACCATACGCTAAAACTAATCCTTAATTAACGCGGGGCATAGTCCCCGCTTTTTACTTTAACTAAGGAGTTAGTATGAGCTATGCTATAGCCCTTTTTAGGACGGCTATTAAGACCAAGATCCGCGCCGATTTGGCTGTACCTGTTGTAAGCGACCTTGATGATGCCTCAATCACCCAATGGGGTGATGAGCACGTACACACGGTTATGCATATGTTGCACCAGGCGATGCTTGATCTGGGTCAGGAGGCCGATTTAGCAGATGTATTTGAAGAGCTGACTGTTTACGATACAGCCGTTACATTCACTGCTGGTAGTGCTGTTAAGACCAGTGGGATGTTTTCTGTTATTAATTTTGTAGTTAATTCAGACAGTATCACATCCCGGAAGGCACGCATTGTCTCGCTGAAAGAATTCCGCGGGATGGACAGTAGAAATTTTGTACTCACTCCGGATGTAGAGCATCCTATTGTTACACTTGCCGGCAACGCAATTAAAGTGTCCCCTACCACTATCACTGCCGGAAAAGTTGATTACATCAAAGATCACCCAACCATAGCCAACGGGGTGTTGTTGAATGCCCAGGGGTTCAGCGCGTTGGTTTATTTAGTTATAGCTGAATATTATGACTTTATTGGTCAATTAGGCCGGGCTCCGGAATATCGGGCTCTTGCAAAGGAAGTGCTTTATGGCGATACTCGTAAGCAAATTAAAATCTGATCTAAAGCCCTGGATATTGAATAATGTCCCTATGGAGATACTGGATTCATTACAGGATTCAGATTTCGTCGCTATATGGAATTATGTAGCCAGGGATATCAATGATCTTTGCCAGGTCCGGGTAGAGAGATTCCGGCAGGCGTGTAATGCTGACAATGCCGAAGAAGCTACTTTTACCAATTATTTACTCCAGGGAGTTATCAAAAAGATCTTTTCCGTCACTGTTGACGAGCCGACGATAGATGGTGAAACGCAGTATTATACCTACACAGCGGATAGATTCGTGCTTAAAATCCCCCCTACAGAAGACACAATTTTGGACATTTTTTACTTAAGGGATATTGAGGATGTGACTATCACCGGTACCGATGAAGTAGACCTTCCCAATGAGACATATCACGAATTCCTGGATTTAGTTAAAGCAAGAATCTTATCTGATTATTCATTAAGGGACGGCATAGACTATCATGTTAAATTACAGGCTTTGAAAGCTCAAATAGTACGGCGTGTTGGGCAGCCATTACTAAAAAAAGAGGTCGCATCCTCTTGGTTTGGCCAGACTGGCGATACCAGGGCTTACGACATTACACGTAACTATCTGGGCCTTGAGAACTGGGTCGCAGACTTATCAGGAGATTATACTCATGTTGACGATTAAATTTAAACTTATAATAGGGGCTGTTTTGGTGGCCGTAGTCCTGATGTCATGGTCAGAGTTGAGAGACTTGATCGTAACACCGAATAATGATGGCAGCCAGATTTTTAGAGTTACTGACAAAGATGGCAATCCCAGGCTTAGTGTCAACACCGTGACCGATGCTGTAGAGATCCCCGCAGGGACAGAGCTGCAATTTCGGGACTCAGGTGCTGATATAACTTCCGGAACGAGTGGCCGCTTGGATTTAACAGCAACCACAATACGTCTTGCCGGTAACCTTGAGCAAGGCACAGGTTTTTGGGCTCGTGCTCCGCTGAGAAGTAATGATATGAGTGTTGCTTATTTTTATGAAGAAGATTTTATTGGCACACCTCAAGTCGCTACTACTAACGCTTTGGAGGGCTGGAAGACTACTGCAGATGCCTCATATGTAATTGCTCATGCTGCCGGGTCACTTGGTGGGTTGTTGTCAATCACACCGGTCACAGGCAGTAACAACGAGATATATATGCAACTTGGCGAGATAGGGACGGAAACCTTTGTTGAATTTACTGCCGCCAGCGGTAAAGAGGTATGGTTCGAGGCCAGGATAACCACTGATGCTGTTACAGATGCAGGTGATATATTCGTTGGATTAGCTTCAACTGGTATGTCAGCGGGTAATTTTATCAATGATGCTGGAAATGATTTTGCGGATGGCAGTTTTGTTGGATTTGTTATATGGGAAGTAGCTCCCTCAGTTGTCCAGTATGTACATCAAACTACAACTACTGTCTTCGCAGATGTAACGACAGGCGTTGCAATGGTGGCTGGTACATATCAAACATTAGGTATTCATTTTGACGGTGGAACATCTGTCAAATATTATGTAAACGGGACGTTAGTGGCAACAGTGTTGACATCGGTAGCTGGTTTTCCTGATACTATTGAATTCTCTCCTCTTATAGCTGTTAAAAACGGTGCTCAAGATAAAACGTTATTCATAGACTGGATTAAACTGGTATCAGAGAGATAACTTATGTTCAACAAGCTGTTGGATTTTTTAAACATCGATCGCTGGTTAGGGATCAACACTCAGATTCAGTCGGAGAAAAAACCGCCTTATGTCGTTGAGGAACAGGTCAATCTTGAGCTTGCGAAATATCCTGGCGTGCTGGTCCGCAGGATTGCTGAAAAGTTAATAACGGACTATACTGGATCTGGCTTGACTCTGCCTACTTACACCGGGATGTTTGAGTTTATTGACGGCAACGGAGGCAGGCAGGTGTTGTTAAATATCCAGGCCGCAATTGCTGCCGGAGGGCTCGTGGAGCAGTGGATTACTGCCGGTGTCTATGCTACATGGACAGCTTTCCCTCTTATAACCAGGACTGCTTCATCAACCTGTAAACAGATGTATCCCGTGCTGTACGAAAATGAGTTAAGATCCGGGGCTTCAAGGGATAACGCAAATGACAGACCATTTTGGCTGGGATATTTAGCAAAGACTTGGAGATTTAACAATACAGAATTCGTTGCAACGGGAAGATATCTTGATGATCAGGTTTATAGTCCCACAGCGATTTTAGCTCTTGAGACGGGTGCTACGCCTATATTTTTACAGGCTACCGGATATACTTCTCTTACCGGGAAAGGCTTAGAGAAAGGCGATTACTATCGCGTGGCCGTGTCTCCAGTGTACCGGGGTGGTCAAAAAGGGCACCCTTATAAACCTTTGGATAGATACTCCATCTCTACTATCACAACCGCTCCCTGGACGTTGCAAATAACTATGCAATGGGACAAGACAGGCGTAGATCAGACTCTTTTATTACCAAGGGTTGTGGCCTGGGATGTATTTTTGGCAAAAGTAGAAAGCACTACAGAAGTTGCTACTACTTACAATTTCCTTGAACGCATTGATATGAACGCTCCGGGCAATGTGTTTTTGGAACTTACAGGGAAATTTGAAGACACAGCAGGGACAAAAACTGTTGCTCCTACATATATTGAGTTTGATGATGATTTCACTGATTGGGAGACTATCTTTGGCGGGTATATAGGGTTTGTCTGTGATATCGTTGGGGCTACAAATACTTACACATATAAAGTAGTCGCTTCCAGAGGAGCAAATGGTACAAAGGCGCGTTACTACTTTACCGGGTTTGTCGCGGCTGATGATGCGGACACTTGCACAGTAAAAATATACTCAAGTTGGGTTGATGACACTGCTGGCACCGGGGTATATTATTACCGCCTTTTCTTAGATAATTTTTATCGGAAGCTTGGCTCTGAAATGTATGCTTACTTAGGACTTCCTGCAGGTGATACCGGGATCTCTGATTTTAGATATGATTATGCAGCAATGGCTGGGCATAGACTTGTTATAGCCGGGGTTGAAGATCATCCAGGCGGCAATTACAGTCTTCCTTATACTCCGGATGTTATTCCTGCTTTGAATTTTTTCAGGACTCCAGAGGAGCCGATAGGGATGATTCCTATAGGGGAAAATGTTTTAATTTTCACCAAAAGGCAACCATCTCATCTATCTATATTTGGTAACCAAAATTCACGCATTATCAACAATTTCTTCGCAGGTACTATTACCTCCCAAAAGGCTGTTGTGGCTATGGACTCGGACACAATATTTGGTTTCGATTATGAAGGTCCCTGGATGTATAATTCAAGATCTGGGTTTGACCGCATAGGTGATGCCCTCAAGAAATGGTGGGATATTACCTTAAGCGAAACTATCAAGGACACTTGCCAGGTATATTATATGCCTCTGAAAGAGCAAGTAATCTTCTATTTTAAAGATTATACTACAGCGCCTTATGCACAACAGGGGCTTGGGTTTGCTTTTGATATAAGAGCCTTTAAAGAGCAAAATGTCTACCCGTGGTTTATGTGGGTTCCGAATGCATCCTCTCAACCTCGTGCCGGCTGTCTTTCTGTCAACAAGCATTTAGTGACTGGCGCTGCCGGATATGACGGTTCACGCAATTTGTATGACTGGGATGTGGCCGGATCTACTTCTCCGACTGTGGCTTCCTGGGTTACCCTAAAGATTATGAAATCCCAGTTAGCCGGGCAATCCAGGGTGCACTGGGATACAATGGCGGTAACTTACTCAGGCGAGGATATAACGGTCGAGCTGTCGGCAGATGGCGCTGCTTTTACTGATGTAAGCTCTGATTTGACAGCAAATGATAAAATTTTTATCCGGAGATTCTTAAATCAATTCCAGTTAAAAATTACACCTGATTCCGGGTATGCTGAGTTTAAGCTATCAACAATACAGCTAACCTTTAAGGAGCGCGAATTTTGAGCATAGCAATCCCTAAAGTAGATAGAATAAGGCATATCAATGACTTTGAACGCTTCCAGGAAGACGTTATCAGGGCTACTGAGAGCATTAAGCTTGAGCTGCAACGACTGGAAGATATAAAAGCTGATATAAGTGAGGCGGCAGAGTCAAGGAAGAGTTTTGAGACCTATACGGATATCATTACCAGGAAATCAGGTAGTGTGGAAGAATACAACGT
Source organism: Candidatus Nanoarchaeia archaeon (assembly GCA_035530415.1). Lineage (GTDB taxonomy): Archaea > Halobacteriota > Methanosarcinia > Methanosarcinales > Methanocomedenaceae > Kmv04. The sequence continues at coordinate 15,796 of DATKUV010000116.1, forward strand.
ACATGGTGGGTTGCATTTATTAGGCGCTGCCGGGGCTGCTTTGAACGTTGGGGCTTCTGTTACCAGGACTACGGGTACAGGGAAAATTGTTATTAATGTTACCACTTTCACTGTGGGTGGGACAGTAACAATCACAGGGGATACGGTAGACAGAGCCACAGGGGTGATAACAGCGGGTGATACGGAAAATATCTACATTGATGCTGTCACAATAGATTCATCTTCAACCGGCGGGCGTGGTGGTGCTGCTGAGATACACGGATTTACCGGAGCGTATATAACAAACAAGTGGTTCAATGGCTCTACCGTTTTATCAACAACAGGGCTTTTGGATGTTGTAGTTTCTGTTTATAATGTTGCCTTTGAGCAATTTGGTGATGAGCCAAAGATTGAGCTGGATCAGTTGGATATAACCTTACAGCCGTTACACGCTGACTGTGAATTTGATGCGTACTTATACAGCCTGGTCGTATATGGTAGAAAGTGCGATATCACTCTTGAGGCAGATGTCCATTTAGGTACAGATGGAACAACTCCTGTCGCGGATGTATATGAGAGATTAAAACGAAAAAGTATTGGTAAAAAACTTGACGGGACAAAAGATGGTATTTGGCTCGATATGTGGTTCCTGGCTGCTGCTGGCCCACTCGTTGAGGACCTGACAGTAAAAATTTGGTATAAGAGGAGAGTATAGCTATGGGGAAGACTTGGAAAGCTAAAAATATAATTAAAAGATTAATTGATCCAGCTCTTGAAAAGGAGCAGACTGATAGTACGATGCGTGACCTGCAAACGCTCTTTGCTGGCCAACGTAACCAGGCTAATGATGTTGCTGCTCAACAAAACCTGGGAGCTGATGCTATTGTCTCACAGCAGGCTGGCCTGGCTTTAGGGCAGGATAAGGCTCAGAGTGACACTATGCTGGGATTGAAGCAATTTTTCCAGGATCAAAAGTTTAAACAGGCGGCACTGTGGCTGCAGAATAAAGGTCTTAATATTGAAAAAGCTGGCCAGGACAATACGTTTCTTGAGGGCTTATTTAGTATGGCTTCAAAGGCTGTCCCATTTGCTATTCAGGCGGCGACTTCTCCAGGGACACCTGACCCATCTAATCCATTAAGCACTGCAAGTAGACCCGGTGGAATCAATTAAGGAATAATATGAGAGCTAAAGCAAGAGATATATTTGGTACTTTGCTCGGTGGAGCAATGGCTGGTGCCGGTAATTATATGCAGCAGCAGTATGAACAGAAGGCCAAACTCCAGGAAGAGGAGCGACAGGACGAGAGGAAGAAAACCTCTGCCGAGTTTCTAACTAAGTTACTCAATCTCCCTTTGACCCAGGATTCTCGTAAAAATATAGAACAGCAATTTGGTACAATATTTGGTATTGGCATTCAACCGCAGGAATATTACAACAATAAGCCGGTTAGTAGTCTTAATAAATTTGAACAACATCAGTTTATGTCTGCAACGAATCCAGAGTATAAGGCAGAGTACGATAAGGGCCAGACTGAAAAAGCAGAGGACAGAAAGAAACAGACCGAAAGAGACCAGCTTAGTCTTGACACGGCTAAAATAAATAATCAGGTGGCAAGGTTAAAACTTAAGGATGATACTGGCCCAAAGAAAGAAGCAAAACTTTGGCTTGATAACGCAGACCATTATGATAAGGGGATAATGAAGGATGAGAAAATCCTTAACAATGATAAAGCTACCCCAGAGGAGAGAAATAAGGCTGCCGAGTCTATTAAAGGTAATTACATAGAAAGAAACATTCGTTTAGCGAGATCTATCATCGATGCGAGTGGAACAAGCATTGACAAGCTTTCGACTTTAGCCCAGGAGTTAGTTGATAAAGCGGGATTGAGTAAGGAGGAAGCGGTTAAACTGATATTCTCCCAAACCGAAGTTGGTAAAAACATATTAAAAGAACGGGCTAAAAAACAGCAAGAAGAGGGTATCAAAAATGATTCCCCCTGGCCCAACAATAATCAAGGGCCAAGTATGACCCCGGCACCGGCAAATTTAGGTCCGGTATCTGACAAAGACATTTACAAAGGCAAACTGAAATAAATGAGTATACTTGACGAGATAGATTTATCCGACCTGGCTCCAAAGAGTATTTTAGATCAGGTTGACCTGAACAATTTAGATGCGCCAGGGGAACAGCGCCCTGCACGCCCCGATGCCTCTGGTGCGTCTAATCTTATTAAATTAAACCCGCCAAAAGAAGAGAAGGCTGAAAAAGGTCTCCCTTCTCCGGTAACGGATAAACGTCCAATGAACCGGTTGGGTTTTGGTGGAATTCCATTTTTCACCGATTTTATCAATAATATGTCTTTCTCTGCTGCTGAAGGATTCACTGGATCTGCAGAAACATTTGCCAGACACCAGGCTCCAGCATCAGGGTATGCAGCCGAGGCAGCCTCTGTGTCAGCGCGTAAGCAAAGGATAGAGAAAACAGGGTTGGACGTTTCTCCTGTCAGCGGGTACCCAGGGTTTGATATGGGCCTACTTAGACAACCAGGAGTAAATGAAGAATATGGTCCGGAGAAGGCAGAAGAACTAAAAAAAGATCTGAATGACTCGGCTGTAGAGTCTCTTAAAATCGCCCAGGAATACCAGGCGCAAGGTGCTAAATACTCTGAAGGATTCATCAATTCTTTGGACGAAATTGACTGGACATCTCCTTATGATATGGTGCAGTACATTGGCTATGCCGCAGGGCAGGCTGCCGTACAGATACCGTTGAACGTAGCGACGTTTGGAGCAGCCGGATATATCCAGGAAATTGGTGAGATTTACCTCTCAAGTGTAGAAAAGATTGCAACCGAGATGTCTAAAAAGCTGGGTCGTGAGGTTACGATGGAAGAGATTATCCAGAATGGTTTGGATAAACCTGGCGTAGCGATTGCTTATGGTGTCCTTGCCGGGTCATTGGAATTGCTAGGAGCCGGTAAGGTCATTAATAAGATCCAGAAGTCAGCTTTAGCCAGTGACCTGAGAAAAAGAGCATTATCAATTCTTGTTACCGGAGCTTGGGAAGGTGGTACAGAGGGAGCCCAATCTCTTATTGAGCAGGTAGGTACTCAAGCCGCTTCTGGTGGTTCTCCTTTGGACACAAAGATTAACTGGAAAGACATTGTGGAGAGCTCTTCCCAGGGTACGATAGGAGCCGGTGCTCCATCTATTATATCCCATGCAATTGCTCAGATTAAACAAGGCGGTGCACCTGCAGCAGATACTGCAGAATCAAAAACTAAGCCCCCAGCAGCCCCACCACAGCCATCAAGTCCAAAAGCCGAACCCAAGGTCGTTAAAGAAGAAGTGAAGCCTGAGGCTACGCTGAAAGAGAAGATGTCTATCGTTAAAAAGACAGAGCACGCAGAGAAGGTTGGACCAACACTGACAGATGATGAGGCGAAAGTCCTTGAGTCCCAGTTAGAAAAGAGATATCAGGACAATGTACCGAAGCAAGAAAAAATACTAACTTTGACCGGAAAAGAGAAAGAAAAAGCCCTGCAGGAGCAGGCAAGTGACAATAGCACACAGTTAATGCGTGAGACATTAGGTACTAAAACAGGCAACGTTTACACTTTTAATAAAAAGACCGGGAAGCTTGAATCTCGTCCAGGAATGACAAAGAAGATCTTGGAAGATACTGAGAAAACTGGCGGGGCTTCGGTTGCGCTGGATGGTACCTCTCCTAAGACGGGATTTATGATTGGACGGTATCCTGAGAAATCCAAGTCGATCAAAGGTAAATTAACAGCTTTCCAGATCGAAAAGTTTGTCGCAGACAATAAAGAGTTGCTCGTTAAAAAAAATCATTACGTGGGAGTGTGGTTTGATGGTAAAAAAACAGACCTGGATATATCGGTCAATGAGACGAATGAGGCAAAAGCTACAGGTATGGGTAAGCAGTTTGGCCAAAAAGCGATATATAATGTCGACACTGGAGAGGATGTTCAGACCGGTGGGACCGGGAAACCTGAAAAGGTAGCTTTAGAGCATTACAGTGATGCTGATTTGTCCGAGACAGATCCAGCATTCCATGGCACTGGATTCGCCGGTGCGGAAATGAAGAGGAAGAAGAACGATCCTAAGAATTTCGTAGACCGGACTTATTTCTATTTTAATAAAACCAAGCCAGAACAAAGATTTGAGGGTAAAAAGAGATTCCGCACCGGTAAAGTATCCAAAGGTGACCTGTACGATATTAACAATGATTTTGAAGGTTTTAAAGACCGCGCCAAAGAAGAGGGATATGTTGGTAATGATGTCTTGACAATGACCGAGAAATGGATCAAGGAAGCCGGTTATAAGGGATATTACAACACTGAACAAGGCGCAACCATGGGTAATGCCGTTGCGATGTTCGATAAGCAATCTGTTGCCAGGGACACATCTATCAGATCCAAACTTGAAGATGCTGCCTCACGCGCTCAGAAGCGCATAGACGAACGCAATAAACGGACGAACATTCTGGTCGATCCGTCAAATATTGCTGACTACGCTATAATAGGGGCTGTTTATATAAGCCATGGAGCAGATACCTTTGCCAAGTGGTCAAACAGTATGCTCGATAGGTATGGCCCTGAGATTAAGCCTTATCTCCGTGACATCTATCCGAAAGCTCTCAAGGCTTTCAAGGATAAGCACAAAGCACTTGTTATACCTAATATTAAAAAAGCTATAGCGTTGTTCCATGCTGGTGAGTCCGGGATGGAATGGTACGATGCCACGCATGATGAATTGGTGCGGATTTTTGGTGAAGACGCTGAAGTGTTTGCCAAAATTGTCGCGGCAACATCTGTCAACGCTACCCCCAAAGCAAACGTTACCAAAGCCATAAAAGAATACTCCAACTACAAAATGGGCCGTCCCATACAGGAGACAATGGCTGCCATCCGCGATAACTTACAGCGCATCCGTGACGGTGAAGAAATCAAAGGTCCTAAAATAAGACCTTTCGCCGATGCAATAATGGGTGATGAGAATGCCGTTGTAATCGACAGTTGGATGTGGCGAATCTTCGGTAAAGGGATGGAAGAGGACGGAAAAGGGGACTATAAAATAAAATATGCGATAGACCCTAAAACAGGCAAGGAAGCCCCGGTAGGAGCAGCGGGCACAGATGGCCAGAGGCAGTTCATAATTGAATATATCAATGATGTATCTAAAAGATTAAAAGTAACTCCGCGCCAGGTACAGGCGGCGCTGTGGTTTGGTTTTAAGATCAAACATAATTCTGTCTTCGGGACTGAGGGGACGATTGAGTCTTACTTACAAGATGCATTTCCGAAAATCAACGGTATCAGGGTGCATGACCAAAAGACATTTGCCAAGGCAGCCGAGCTGTTCACTAAAGACAAAGAAGAGCAGGATTACATTGTTAAATTATACACTGCGGTTGCCAAGACGTGGGCCAAGACAACCGGTAATACAGTCGACGATTGGTTCAGGACGCGCATACACTCAGTTACCCAGGATGAGAATATAGGTACCGATGCCCTGATGCAACAGGCAGCTTCTGCGTTTTACTCCAAAGCCGCACGGGTCATTGCTGAGAAGATGGGGTCCAAGATGGAGGCTCCTTCTTTTATCAACTTTTTACTTAGGTACGGAGTGACAAAAGAAGAGATGGAATGGTCTGGGTTAGACCAGTTGACCGGGACGATCACCAAAGAGCAAGCCCTGGAAAAGATTGAGACGGATGGTGTAAGGATTGAAGAGACAACTCTTTATGGGGAAGTAACAATTGCCCAGGCTTTTAAAGAACTCTCAAAAGAGGATATTGTTAAACTCAGGAAACATATACAAAACGAAATCTTTGGCGATCTTAATCTTTGGAGTAAAGAATTCGCCGAGAGTGCTGAGCCTCTTAATGATACGGCTGATGAGGATCTTTATAATAATTATCCTACCTTTACAAGAGAATTTATACAGCAGCAGGAGTTATATCTTCAGGACAGAGCCGAGTATAGTAATTACCAAGAGAAAGGCCCTCGTGAAAAATACCGTGAGCTATTACTGACTTTGCCATCAAGAGATACCCGAAAAACTCTTGAGGAGCAGCAAAAACGCGCCCAGATCGCAGTGATAGATGAGAAGATTAAAGAACTAGAAGCCGCCGGATATAGCATACCCTGGACGGCTGTTCAAGCCGAGCAGTTGGTTATCCTTCGCGATAAAAGAAAAGATTTACAGTTCGATCTCAGGCATCTATTTGATGATGAAAAAAGCTACCAAACAGAACACTTTCCGCAGAATAGACCAAAAAATCTATTAGCCCATGTACGCTTTAACGAGCGCACTATAAATGGCGAAAGGACTCTCTTCATCGAGGAAATACAGTCCGACTGGCATCAGCAAGGCCGGGATGAAGGGTATGACCAGTCAGACAAAAAAGAAAAAGAAATAGAACTGTTAACAAAGTATTATAAAACCCAGATAAAGTATGATGGTGACTACGACGTGGAGGTCAATCCTGATCAGAGAACTGGAAATTATAAATCATTCTATACCGGCCCTAACGGGTATCTGGCAGCCTTTGGCAAGACCAAAGAAGACGCTCTTGATAATCTCGCTTACCATCTTGCTAAGAGAGATGTAACCGCTAAGTTCAAGGACAGAGAGACCGGTGTCCCGGATGCCCCCTTCAAAACAAGCTGGCAGAAATTAGCACTTTCCCGCATGATGAGATGGGCCGCGGAGAATGGCTATGACCAGATCGCCTGGACAACAGGGAAGCAGCAGGCTGCTCGTTATTCATTGCGGAAACAGGTTGATCACATCAAGATCTCGGTTGGCCAGATTCCTATAGGTCGCGGGAACATGGCTGTCAGGCACTTAATTAATATCAAAACCAAAGATGGCCGGGATATCCAGATGCGTGTTACCGCAGACGGAATAGTTGAACAGGGTCCAAATGAGTTCCAAGGAAAGCACATAAAAAATGTTGTTGGTAAGGAAATTGCTAAAGAGATCATGTCTACCGGATCTAAAGGCCAGCTCACCCCGGAAGAGAATGAGCAATATAAAGCTCTCAAAGCAGAGGAGAAGCAGCTTAGATCAGAGTGGGAAAAGGTAAGAGACCTCGCTTTAAAGCCCGGTCCGAGTGATGCCAAAAGAAAAGCCTTTGCTATCACCGATAAAATACAAGATAATGAGGACGCCCAGGACCGCTTGGTTGGCATAACAAAAACAATCAAAGAAGAAGGTCTTGAGATAGGCGGCCAGGGTATGCTATATGCTTACGATGAGCAGCTTGTTAATATCGCAGATAAATTGGGTAAAAAATATGGTACTAAATCTGAGATGGGCACACTAACCTATAATGATGAGCCTATTCACACCATGAAGATGCCCGACGAGATGCGCCAGGACCTCATGATTGATGGCGTGCCATTGTTCCAGGATGCACAAGGGGCTGTCCGATTTACTGCTGACGGCAGAGCCATTATCCATGCTTTTGAAGGCAAATCAAATGTGTCTACAGCGATCCATGAATTAGCACACATTTTCCGGAAAGAGATGACCAGGGAAGAGTCGGACACAATTTTAGCATCAATAGACAAACGCGTAAAAGACAACAGGAGCTGGGATAAGATCAGGGAAGAGCATTTTGCCCGTGCGTTTGAACGATATTTAAGAACAGGTAACGCTCCTAATCCGGAATTACAGACAATTTTTGAAAAATTTAAAGCGTGGCTATCTGATATTTACAAAGTAGTTGCAGGCTCTGCTATTGATGTCAAAATGACCAAAGAGCTTAAAGCTTATTTTGACAAAGTGCTGAACGTAGAAAGTGCTGTACCTGGTAAGACTGAAATGGGCGGCAATCCAAACACGTATGAAGAGGCCCCATCGGTAGATAGCCAAGCGTTTAAAAAGTGGTTTGGGGACAGTAAGGTTGTAGACGAAAATGGTGCGCCATTGGTGGTTTATCATGGAACATTAAGAGAACCTTTTAATGTATTTAATCCCAAAGATAGCGGAACAAAACTCGGTTCACTTGGATCATATTTTACAACAGATACTTCTGTGGCAGATTTTTATGCTGGTGCTTCTGATAGTTTGTTTGATGATATAGAGGGTGGTAGTGTTTACCCTGTTTATTTAAGTATAAAAAAGCCATTGACGATTACAGCTAAAGAATATGAAAATGTTGTTATCGGAGACGATAAAAATAGAAATAATTTTATTAAAAACATAAAGTCTCGTATTGAAAAAGGAAATTATGATGGTATAAAAATAGAAGGCGATTACGAGGCAACCAGCTTAACCGATTTAGATTATGATCAATATGTTGCACTAGAGCCTACGCAAATAAAATCTGCCACAGGGAACCGTGGTACATACGACTCAGCCAATCCTAACATCTTATTTCAGAAAGTATACGATGATGCCACTACTCCTGAGAAGTTATCTAATACTG
>DATKUV010000117.1:0-6215 GCA_035530415.1 Candidatus Nanoarchaeia archaeon
ACATATGTGAAGTTGGTGGAACAATTGTTGTATGATTGAGACCGGTGGAGGCATCAAATGATGAATCCATCTCCTGATACGGGACAATGCCAAACGAAAGCCGGATGCGGGAAATCCGCATGTCCGGTTTGATGAGAAGAGGGTGGCGAAAACCACTCTTTTACTCTACCGGACAATGGGTGTTTTGTGCATCCTTTTAATAGCTTGAACAGGAATAACAGTAAGTTATTCATAGGAAAATTGCCAAACAAGAGAGAATAAAAAATAGGACTTTATTTAATGTTCAAGGAATTAAACGAAATTAACAAAAAACCAAAACCTTTTGAGTTTTATACAGTTGAAGATTTATGGGCAGATGAGCACACTTCGAAGAAAATGCTGGAGTATCACCTTAATGAATCAATTGATGTTTCTTCAAGAAATATAAATTTTATTAATCAATCTGTTTCATGGATTGTGAGTTCTTTTAATCTAAATTCTAACTCTAATTTATTAGATTTTGGTTGTGGACCAGGGCTTTATACAAATAGATTTGCAGAGAAAGAAATCAGTGTTATAGGGGTTGATTTTTCAAATAGGTCCATTGAGTACGCTAAACAAATAGCATCTAATTCTGATTTGAATGTAGATTATATTCAAAAAAATTACCTTGATTTCGAAACTGATAAAAAATTCGATCTTATTACTATGATCATGTGTGATTTCTGTGCTTTAAGTCCAAATCAAAGAAAAATCATGCTTGGCAAATTCAGCAATTTGTTAAAACCTAATGGAAAAGTTCTTCTTGATGCGTATTCATTGAATTATTTTAATCAAAAAGATGAATTATCTACATATGAACTGAATTACTTGGACAATTTTTGGTCTCCTGAAGATTATTATTGTTTTAATAATTATTTTAAATACAATGATGTAAAAGTAACACTCGACAAATATACTATCATCGAAAAGAATAGAAAACGTGTTGTATTTAACTGGTTACAATATTTCAGTGTGGGGTCTCTGAAAAAAGAATTTGAAGAGAACAACCTCATAATTGATGATATATATTCAGATGTCACCGGCAAAGATTATAATTCTGAGTCACTAGAATTTGCAGTTGTAGCAAGGAGAAAACAATAATATCAATTCTTATCTCAACATACATGTTAAGATAAGATTATTTATTAATCGCGTACTTCATGCACCCTCACCGATGCCCCGTTTTTCTAAAACGGGGTCCGTGACTCCTTTAACCTGAGAAAGCAATCCAAGCATTTACTTGAATGTGCCTAAAAGGTGATTGAGAAAGCGATTGAAGAAGATGAGGAAACAGCAATGCAGGGGCTGAATAGATTCAAATAGACAGTTCTACGTAATAAGTTACTGGCGTTAATTAAAATAATTATCAATTCTAAATGCTTTGTGATATTTAAATGCACATTAAAATTATACACATAAAGAACCCGAAAACTATTAAGAGTATCAAAATATATAACTTAAATAAATTGAAATTCCATGTGGGATTTATTAATATTAAAAAAATCCAACTGAATTCAAAATTGGTGAATACAATGAAATGTTATATTTGTGCGCAACAGGGAAAAGACTCAGATGCAGTGGGGGTCTGTATAGTGTGTGGCATGGGTGTTTGCCGGGAACATCTAATTAGGGAAGAGACACCGGTCTGGGATGGAACATATCCGGTTAGACTAAAACCAGATACTGAACATATTAAACGAATAATCTGCCCACCGTGTCACGAGGCGTTAAAAGAGAATTTATGAGGTGGTGAGATACATGTTGAAATGCTATATCCATGATGAGAATAATGAGACCGAAGAAGCAGTGGCAATCTGTATTGTATGCGGGATGGGGTTATGTATGGAACATGCTCAAAGAGCTGACCTGCAAATATGGGACGGTAAGTATCCTATGCCAGTAAAAATTATGCCAAAAAACTTGCCACGATTCGTTTGTAAATATTGTATCGAGTTAATATACAATCTTGGATCTGATTAAACAAAAATTTTGATATTGATGGGCACAGTAGTGTCCTTCGATTTTACAGATCTTGTTGAAGACTATATCACCTAACTGATCGAAATCGTGTACTATGACTTTAGCAATCAGGTCATATTCCCCAAATAATGGATGGATCTCGGAGATATTTTTCTCTTTTATAATTCTATAAAATACTTTGTTTTATTGCCTGGTGTTACATTAATTAAAACAAATCCCACTGCCATTGAAACGCCCCAGTAATATAAGATTGTACATCTACCATAGGCCAGATATTACTTTTACAGCCATAATCCACAACACAGCACCGAACATCTGTTTAATGGTCTTTGATTTCATCTTGCTGTGCATCAGGTGTGAGCCTACCTGCCCTCCAATAAACGCAGCTACAGCCGTGTAAGCCATAAGTGTCATATCCAGCTGTCCTATGCCTATATGTCCCAGAAATCCTGAGAATGATGAAAATACTACAATGAATGCTGAGGTGGCAGAGGCACGTTTTGTACCGTAACCCAATGCTATTAACAGGGGTACGATAAACACCCCGCCGCCGATTCCCAACAGTCCGGCAGCGATGCCTATCACGAACCCGAGACAAATTCCAATTATAAGGCGTTCTTTTTTATTAACGGTTTCACAATGGTCCTCTACTTCCCCGGCTCTGGAAAATATCATACGTCCCCCGGCGAGTACAAGTACGATACTGAGTATCCACAGCAGCGTTTCAACGGGAGTGAACTGTGTGAAATATGCCCCGATGGGGGCCCCTACACTGGAAGCCAACACAAAGGGCGCTGACATATGCAGATCAATCATTTTCTTTCTGTAATAAGTGATAGCTGCTGAACTGGAGGTAACTCCATTTAGCAGCAAAGCCGTAGGTATTACCTCTGACATAGGAATGCCAAGCCAGTATAACAGGGGCACATAGACCAGTGCGCCGCCAAGACCCAGCATCGAAAAAATGACTGCAAGGAAGAATATTATTACTGCAATTAATATGGGATCCATAGAGTATTAATTCCAGTGTTTTTTATGACTAAATAAAAGAAATGTTGTGGTGCAATATGCACCTACAACGTATGTACCTGTTCCAGACAGGGTTGACAAACTATTTCGTCATCCATAACGTGTGCGTATTTTTCAATTACCATATCTCCACACTTGCTGCATTTGACCCGTTTGAACTGCACCATCGGGGAGTCCAATTTATAATCGAATACGTCGCTTACTCCTATGAAAGCCGAATCCGGCATTGACATTACCATATCGATAGATGGTTGTGATATGTCAGTGGCCACCTGGGATGCCGGGACACCCGAATTTCTCTGCTGCATGAATGGAGATTGTTCCATCTTTCCAAAGAATTCAGGCAGCACATATGCTCGAACTGCTTTGTTGTTTTTGCGGGAAATAAGGGTTAATGCTATTTTTCCGTAATATGTTTTCTTGATGTTGCCCTTGCCCAGGGTACACCCTGTGGCAACCTGTACTCCATCACCGAAACAGCCAGCACAATGTGCATCTCCGGTCTCGATGAGAGCTACGACCTCTCCGTCTTCGGCCCTGGATACGCCCAGTTTTTCCATGGCAGCCCAGGCAACTCTCAATCCCAGGGGCATGCCAGGGCAACGGTGCCCGTGAAATTTAAATCCTAGTTCAAGCATTTCATCTTTTGTCATTTCCATTATTATCGCCTCAATATTTTTTTGTGTGGATTTGGCACAACTGTGCAAACCCATATGTTAATACGGTTTAGAGATATTTAAATATATCCGTTTCAAATTATTTTGAAACGCTTTTTCCCAGCAAAATTGGAACATAACCCTATTTACAGCAAATGATTCCCTCACCACATATGTCATTATTTTCAATCTGTGCATTAATAATTGCAGTAAAAATCTCTGCTCTCTTGAAACCAAATGAATGCTTTTTTGTTGGTTCTATTTCAGTAATTTTCCCCCCAAAGAATCCTAGAATAAGTGAAATTACATCAGCAAGGTTATGCCCTGCATCTGAAATAAGGGCAAGACTGCCTGAAAGAGACCCTCCAACAAATTCTGCTATTGTTATGGCTAAATTCAGCAGAATCTTCATCCCAATATTCTTTTTGCTGTGATGGTGATGGCTCACATTATTCTACCAATTTTTATATATTTTCAGTGTCTGCAGTCTTATTACCTAAGTTATCTTCTGTTAGCTTTCTTGCAAACGTATCTGAAATTCCACCAGGCTTTGCATTTTCGGAACATGTGAATATTAGTTTAAATCCACTACAATATGAACAATATGAACAAACTTTTGTCATTTATATCACCATAATATTATTTATTACATAATATACTCCAGTACCAATAAAAACAAAGGAAACAATTTTACGGGTCCATATTTCAAAAATCCGGATATTATTCATTATTGCACCTAATTTTGAAATACTGAATACCAATATAAGTGAAAATATTATTACAGGTAATCCGGTTGCCAATGCAAATACCGATGGCAATATTAATCCATCACCTGTTTTCAATGATAAGGGGATAAGCATTCCAAAGAACAGTACGGCGCTGAAAGGGCAAAATGTTAAGGCAAAAATTGCGCCCAATAAAAAACTTCCAAGAATCCCTTTCTCTGATAATCTTTCTCCAAATGATGTCAGTCTGTCATTTCCCCTAAAATAGTTGATCTTTACCAGATCAAGCATTATTATCCCAATGACTATTAAGAACGGACCGATCAATACCCCCCCATATTTTTGTAAAGGTATGGAAATTGCCTGCACCTTTAATCCAAAAAATACGATTGAAGATGCAATAACTGTATAGGAAAACATTCTCCCAAGAGCATAGGAAAACCCAACAAGCAGAGTATGCTTGCTGTTATCAATTTTCCTTGAAACATAAGCTATTGCTGTTATGTTTGTGGCTAACGGACATGGACTTATAGACATCATAATGCCAATAAAAAAAGCAGCAACAATGGGTATATTACCTGTACTCATTGTTTCCATGAAAGACATTAAGCTCATTTCAACTGAAGTCTCCAGACAATCTTTTTTCAAGAAGTCCTGTTAAGTAATTCATAAAATCCTGCTTATTGTCCAGTTTATACCATACGTTTATGTTCTCTTCTTTGTGAAATCCATTTTCGTCATACACTCCCAGCCACAGGGAAGAACCAGTAACACCATACTTCATAACAAGTTCATTATTTTGTGGTAGATCGTAGTTAATATGATCAAATGTAATTTTACCCGATTCCAGTTCCTTAGAAAAATATGTATTAACTGTTTCCTCAGCATATTGCCCGAGCAAAATACATGAACTACATTGCTGGGTTCCGTGGAAATGTATTACTTCGATTTTTTGGATGCTTAATCCGTTTATATCGGTATATGAAGCGGGTTTTGTATCCGTGTTCGCTGTACAACCTGAAATAATAAGAGCACTGGATGTAATAATCAATACTAAAATTGTAATAACCCATTTCCTTTGCGCTATAGTTCCGTGGCTATGTAATATTTTCACCATTTCTTTGCCATTCCACATTTATCACACTTTTCAGGTTCAATTATGAGAAAACAATAAATCTCCTTTCCTGAATATCCAGTTAACCAAACTATCTTAGCACCTATGTACAATGGATGTTAACACCCGGGCATTTCAATATTATTTGAAATTCCTTAAAACTTGCGGTTTCAAAATTTATTGAAATATTGTGGTGGGCACAGATTACAGACACAACTAAAAACAGGATCTCCCAAACATTGAGTGGTTATCATAGCCAAACAATTTGATTCTTCGCGTACTTTGCGAACTTTGCGGTGCTATATGAAAAACGTAGTCGACTTCATTGATGTTTATTTTAATTCACCGCAAAGGACGCAAAGATAATTCCATCCTCACAAGCTTAAATAGTGAAAATTTACCCACACGATCTTGAAGAGATCCTAAAAACAGTGAGTATTTCGTAGAAATACCTCCCACTAATGGTGTTACACTTTTGGAATCAGTCGTTGTCATGAGACGCGCCACATGAATTCTGCATAATGTCGTGGTCGTGTCCCTTGCTTGGATCCGGGTTCTTCAGGCTCTCGCCCCGGGATGGGATGGCAATGTTGAACACGTGTGAGGCCACGTTCTCCTTGCCCACAACGCTCATTCCATTGGGGTCCAGGGCCAGGTGGTACTATGCATCGTCGTTGAGGTCGAAGAGCT
>DATKUV010000118.1:0-4250 GCA_035530415.1 Candidatus Nanoarchaeia archaeon
TTCTTAGTTTTTTTATATCATCAAAATCTGTAATTTTTATATATCTAGGTAGATTTTCATCATCTAATTCTGTAGTTTCATTTGCGCTATATTTTAATTTTTCAGTCAATATTATCTTTAATTTTTTAATATCTTATCGCTCAGGAATCTCTTCAATCCACTCAACACTGGACGGTTTGTACGCAGGGTAAGGTTTCATTTTTTCAGTTACTTCCATCATTTATTCTTACCCCCTTGTTTAACATAATATTCCAAAGCTGCACGCCCTGAATCAGTAATCCTGTATTTTTGGGATCGGCTCCTGGGTTTTTCAGGAATCGTAAATGCGATCAGATCATTCTCCCGTAACTCAGTAACAGCTTTCTTAATACTCCCTGAAAGTCCGGAATGTCCCAGAAGTCTGACAATCTCCTGTGTCGATAACGGAGTCAAAGCACATCCAGAAAGAATCGTTATCTGCGTATCACTCAATGCAACCCCGGCCTTAACTTGGGCCTCCACATGGGCCTTAACATAGGCTTCGGGATGGGCCTTCAGAATTGTCAGAAAATAACTTCGCTCCTCATCCGTCTCAAAAATTGGAACGGGCGAACCATTTAATTCAAGAGCCCTCCGTATCTTAGGAAATCCAGTGCTCCTACCTTCCGTAAGATGCAATTCCTTAAAAAAATCACCAATACGCCGGTTGCGGTATCGCCGCACCGCAATGTTTTCATTCATCAGGTTATCCTTATTAAGAGGCGGCAAAGGTCCCGGGTAGCTGAGAATCTCAATCCTGTTGGGAAAGATCCTGACCTCAACAGGAGAATCATCCTGATAACTGCGGTGATAGACAGCATTTACCAGGGATTCATCTATGGCTTCATACGGATAATTGAAAAACCTGATAGCTTCCGCCTGTCCGGGGACTTTCCTGACCGACTCGGTTATAATATTGTTCTTGATATAAAGCAATGCAGAAATGACCTGCTGCTGGATGGGACCGGTAAATATCTTTTCAGTAAATCTGTCCCCCACCTCATCATGAAACAACACCACATCAATCTGGGCACCCCTGAAAAAACGTTTTGGATCCTCATTGAACATAAGCAGCCCGACATTTTTCGGTTTCAAATATTCATCCGGCCCTTCCACAATATTCATCCGCCTGCAAAGATCAGAAAAAGACAGGTTTGTTAATTCCTGCATCAATCCACTTTTTATCTCTGCCAGGTGTGACGTAATCAGAGTAAGATTCAAATCCAGAATATCAGCACCGTGATTGATCTGGTCATCAAAAGGTATGACATTCGCCAGTGAAATGAGTTCCCGCTCTTCCTCAACTGCGGCTCGTTTCGTGGTTGAATACCGCCTGATATAGGGATGATATTTTGACCCGTTTACCAGATTTTCAGGTGCACTATAAGGTCTATTAGCTCCTCCCGGTACCCAGATGATCAATATTTTTCGATCCTGAAAATCAACAGGTTCCACAATGGGAAAATAATGCGGTCGTAATCTATAGCACATCTCAAGCAGACTTTTCTGGATTGAATCGATCTTAGAAACCTCAATACCTTCAGGCGGCAGAACAGGACGGCCATTAAGTTCTTTAATTCCAATAATAATGTAGCCGCCGCCCCAATTATTAAGATCATTGGCAAATGCGCAGATGCTGTGTAAAATTGGGAGTGGATTCCATCCCTTCTTAAATTCTATACGCTCCCATTCCACTGTTCTGCCGTTGATCAATTCATCAATATTAACAGGCAGCCCCATCAGTCCAGAATCTCCTGCAACAATCCTTCTGTCTCCTCTTCCAGTGTCAGGATATCTGCTTTGATGTCTGCAAGTGAACGCAGGGATTTGTATTTATAGAAATATCTGGTGAAATTAATCTCATACCCCACCTTGTTATTGCTTTTATCAATCCATGCGTCAGGGACATGGGGTTTCACTTCCCTCTCAAAATATTCCAAAATATTCTCTCCAAGCGGTACTTTTTCATAATCTCGCAGGGAAGTATCAGGTTTAGGATTTGCCTGCCGGTCTTTTACCACTGCACCATGTTCCATCAGAGGTTGTTCCACCGTGATCTTGGTGTATCCAAAACGATCATTATCAAATATCTTGCAGACCTCACCCTCTGCAAATTTTGTGTAAATGCTGGTAATTTCCTGAATTTGATCATCCGTGATAAAATTACGTTTATTCCCCAGACTCTTTCTCATTTTCTTGCAGTAACTCACTGCATTGATAAGCTGGACTTTCCCTTTACGTCTTTCAGGTTTTTTATTGGTCACAATCCATATATAGGTGGCAATTCCTGTATTGTAGAATAATTCAGTAGGCAGGGCGACTATTGTCTCCAGCCAGTCTTTCTCTATAATCCATTTGCGAATATTACTCTCACCTGAGCCAGCATCCCCTGAAAACAGGGGCGACCCGTTGAAAATAATTGCGATCCGGCTCCCGCCTGGTTCCATCTTGGAGATCATATGCTGTAAAAACAGTAACGCTCCATCACTTACCCTGGGAAGTCCTGCAGAAAAACGTCCGTTATATTCGTTTGACTCATTCTTGATGAACTCCTGCTCTTTCTTCCAGCTCACTCCGAATGGTGGATTGCTCAGCATGTAATTGAACTTGTTTCCCCTGAACCGGTCCTTACTGAAACTTGATCCAATGCGAATGTTTTCAGCATCTTCCCCCATAATCAGCACATCAGATTTTGCAATTGCATAGGTCTGCTCATTTGATTCTTGTCCGTACATCACAATTTCAATATCAGGATTAATGTTTTTCTGGATATGCTCCTTGGCAATAGTCAGCATTCCCCCTGTCCCGCAGGCAGGATCAAAAACGGTCCTGATTATTCCTTTCCCTTTAAGTTCGTCCTGATGTTCGGCAATAAGAAGATTTACCATCAATCGTATCACTTCCCGAGGAGTATAATGTTGTCCGGCAGTCTCGTTGGACATTTCTGAGAACCTTCGCAGAAGTTCCTCAAAAATATATCCCATTTCATGGTTGGAAACTGCTTCGGGATGAAGATCAATCTCAGTGAATTTATCAACCAGGTTTTTCAGAAGGTCATTTTTACTCAGCCTGGTAATAATCTTTTCAATCTGGAAATTTTCGATAATCTCATGGACATTCTCACTATATCCATTGATGTAGTTATTGAAATTCAGCTCAATGTTTCCTGCATCCTGTCCAAGCCTGTGCAGGTCGTATTTAGAGGTGTTATAAAAATTCAATCCCCCTGTTGACTGAAGTAATACCGGAGAAGGATCTGGTAATTTATCTTTGAACTCTTCGTAGGTTTCAATAACTGCATCTTTTTGAGCTTCCAGCACGCAGTCCAATCTTCTTAATACGACAAAGGGGAGGATTACATCACCATATTCATGTTGTTTGAAGGTCCCTCTCAAAATATCGTCAGCTACCTGCCATATAAAATTTGCTTTATCTTGGAAATTATTCATACAATTTCATCCCGAATGACATTTTTCTTCCTAATGATCTTAATGTGAGAAGAGGTAAATTGGAAGGCTTAATATTTTACATTTATTTTCATCTCAATGATAAATAGTATTTTTTTTCAATTTTGTGGTAGAGTTAATGCTATTAATCGTTTACCTCTTTTCAATATTGAAATTTTCTTTACACTATATATTTTTTCAAGATTTTTAGTTATCATACTTCACTTCACCGAACTATAACTGAAGCATAACCGATAAAGTACCGATAAGCAACCGAAGAAGTACCGAAATGATTCCGAAACCATATCATATGTTCCTAAGAAAAATATTCAATAATAGCAATATTTCAATCCACCCCCCAGCTGGCCTGATCACCGACATCACCGACCTGGACGAGTTCAAGTAAAGACTGGGCATCAAATCCAGAGCAAAAACCCTTTCAGACCTCATCAAGTACCTGGACACACTCCCCGAACAGTCCTGGAACGTGAACAAAACCTTCCGCTCCAACTCAGGCAAGATCCGGACCGTTGGCATCTATGACAGCTTCCCCACCTATGACGAAACCTCAGAAGATCGCTTCAAAAAGTAAACAATTTCTGAATCCCTTCCAATCGAATCGAAACAATAACATTTCTTAAAAATAATTAGTAGATAATAACAAACAGCAGTGATCCCAATGCGCAATCTGTTCAACATCCTCCCAGAGATCTCGCGACTATTCAATTCAGAACATGCCGTCATCCATACAAAAGCCAGCCCCATTCTCATTGTAGCTGACCTGCA
>DATKUV010000119.1:0-5152 GCA_035530415.1 Candidatus Nanoarchaeia archaeon
AGTAGCAATCCCTGCAATATCTCCAAGGTGATTGTACAGCCTTTCAAGCTCCAACATTATCGTTCTGATATATTCCGCACGGGACGGAACATCGATACCTGCCAGCTTTTCTATGGCCTGGCAAAAAGCCACGGCATGAGCCACTGAGTTATCGCCAGATACCCGTTCTGCGAGGAACACCCCTTTATCCATTGAGATGTTCTCGAACAGCTTTTCCACACCCTTATGGGTATAGAAATGCCGTATCTCAAGATTGATGATGGGCTCTCCTGCCACGCTGAACCTGAAATGTCCAGGTTCTATAACTCCTGCGTGCACGGGTCCGACAGGTATTTCATAAACGCCCTCGCCCTCCACTCTGCGGTACACATAATCACCTTTCACCCTGGGAGGTTTTGTAGCGATATCAAAATCCTTTCTCAAGGGATACAATCCATCAGGCCAGTCCTCGAACATGACAAGACGCCTCGGGTCAGGATGACCCACCGGCCGTAATCCGAACATGTCCTGTATCTCCCGCTCATACCAGTTGGCTGCCGGGATTATGTGAGTAAGGGAGCGGAATTGCGGTATATTTTCATTGATATTTATTTGTATTATAATGAACGAGTCTTTGTCATCAACGGAAAACACATAATGCAGTAAAAAATTCCCTGCCTTTTTCCTATCGTCAGTCGCAAAGATCAGGATCAGGGGTAGATCGAAATGGTAGTACAGGCAGTTACATATCTTAATTACCGCTTCCTTCTCTACTGTGAGATAGACCTCGTTTAGTTTTACGGACTCTTTAATGATGTTACTGCCAAATTCTTTGCGTAATGCTTCTATATAGGTTCTCATTGTATCATCTCACAATCTCGACCACTTGCATCAACATATCGTAGAAGAACGTGGGAATATAAATTCCCAGTATCAGTACGAACACAATTAATATTCCCATGGCTCCCAGCGTCCATCTGCTCATTTCCCCACTTATTATCCCGGGTTTTGGTATCCCGAATGCCATATTACTGATATGATTGAAAAAGCCTGCAAAGATTATAATAATAAATAACAATAACAGTACTGACGAGACAATATGCCCTTGCGAGAACCCTGATGCAAGTATGGTAAATTCACTGATGAAGATACTGAATGGAGGTGAACCTGTGATGGCAAGACCCCCCAGAATAAGCATGGTACCGGTTACTGGCATTGATTTTACGATCCCGCTAACCTTGCTGATCTTTTTTGTTTCATGTTTTAACAGGACATTTCCCACTGCAAAGAACATGAGGGATTTTGTCATGGCGTGATTGAACATATGAAGGATGGCGCCAAGGATGCCGAACGTGCCTCCAAAACCGATCCCTATGGCTATTATTCCCATGTGTTCAACGCTGCTGTACGCCAGCAGGCGTTTGTAATCTTCCTGCAGTATGATGAAGGGTACCGCAATACCCAGGGACAGCAGCCCGAATATGATCAGAAGGTTGCTGGTAAAGGCAGTACCAGTGGAAGCCGTAGCAATGGTATAGAAACGGATAATACCGTACATGGCACAGTTTAGCAGCACGCCAGATAAGAGCGCACTTACGGGTGTGGGAGCCTCACTGTGTGCATCAGGCAGCCAGGTATGCATGGGAGCCAGCCCTGCTTTGGTACCGTATCCTATCAAAATGAATATGAAGGCTAATTTCATTATGGTGGGGTCGAACTGGTCGGCAACTGCGATAAGAGAGGTCCAGTTCAATGCATCCCCTGTTTCTCCCAGTATCTTTACTGCAGCATAATAGGTGAGTATCGTCCCGAACAACGCGAACGTGATACCTACTGTACAGATGACCATATATTTCCAGGCAGCTTCAATTGAAGATTTTTTGGAGTAGAGGATCATTAATAGTGCCGATACTAGCGTTGTCATCTCTATGGCTATCCACATCCCAAGGTTATTGGTAACACCCACCAGTAGCATAGTGAACATGAAAAGATGGTACAGAATATAATACAGTCTCAGTTTTTTTATATCCATTGTGCCATGATTGAATTCGTGGCCCATATACCCGACCGAATACATAGATGCCACAAAACCTACAAGTGAAACGATCAATACAATATATGCGCTGAAAGCGTCGGCAAACAGGGAATTTTCCCATGAAACGATAGGACCGTATCTGAACACTTTGTATACAAGGACCAGGCCAAGACCCAGGGTGGTAATGGAACCTGCGATGCTTACGGTCTCAACCTGTTTTCGATTTTTTGTGAAGGCGCACAATATACTTGTCAGCAAAGGAGCAAGGAGAAGATATTCTATCATTTTTATCACCCGACCAATGTTTTTAGCATGTCTGTGTCGATACTCTCGAACGTCCGGTTTATCCTGAAGATCAGTATGCCCATTATCAGCACTCCTATCAATACATCAAAAAATATTCCCAGTTCAACGAGCAGCGGCATACCATAGGTAAGCGATATGGCCCCCAGGAACAGACCGTTTTCCATTATCAGAATGCCCAGCATCTGCATCAGTGCCTTTTTGCGGCTGATCATTATGAAAAGCCCGATTGAGACCAGCGACATGGAAGCTGACAGGCTTAAACTGGATAATTCAGACAGTATGTGTATGGATTTTATTAAATAATACGAAATAACGAATAGCACACCACCTATGATCAATGAAGGTGAGATATTTACATACAGTTCCACTTCTTTTTTGACTTTGATCTCACGGATTATATAAAGAAAAATATATGGGATGATGGCTGCTTTTATTATCAGGGTCAAAAATGCCACAATGTAAATATCAATTTTTCCGGTTGAATATGCAACAATACCGGCAACGCACGCCAGTAATAGTGACTGGATGCTGAATGCTCTGACACACGAATACAATCTTTTCGAGCCCAGTATCATAAAGGTCGTGACCAGGATCAATGCTATGATCAATTGCATCATTTCAGACCCGAGTATAAGTTCTGGCATTTTCTATCCTCCTTTTACTATAATGAACGAAACAATGGCCAAAAACGAAAGCATAAGCGAGAACGACAGTAACTCAGGCAACCTGAACAACCTCCATTTTGCGGTTGAGGTTTCGATAACGGCCATGAACGCGCCCAGGATCAATATCTTGATGGCAAAAACGATGATGGATACAAGTATGGCTGCCGCATCCCAGCAAGTTGCGATTCCCCAGGGGAAAAATATGTTGGCAAGTAAAGAGAAGACCAGCAGTTGTTTCATCATTGCTCCCAGTTCGACGATTGCCAGCTGCCTGCCCGAGTATTCCAGTATCATGGCCTCGTGGATCATGGTAAGTTCAAGATGTGTGGCCTGATTATCCACCGGGATTCGTCCGGTCTCTGCTATTGCAATAACAAATAATGCCACAAATGCCAGCATCTGGTATGGGGACAGACCTTCGATACCCATCATTGACACGGTCTGTGAAATGTAGCTCAGGTTTGTTGAGCCAACATTGAGCGCCACTGCAAAAATGGACAGCATCAATGCAGGTTCCACCATTGCAGCCACGAACATCTCACGGCTCCCGCCCATCCCTCCGAATGCACTTCCTGCATCCAGCGACGCCAGAGCAATAAAGAACCTGGCCAGGGCAAATAAGTAGACCACAGCGATCAGATCCCCGGCAAAGCCAAAGGGCATTACGGTAATATAAATGGGGACCATAAGACCCGCTGCGAGTATAGCTACAAAAGAAACGATGGGTGCTGCGTGGAATATCCAGGAAACGTCTTTTGATACCACTGAATCTTTGCGCATGAGCTTCGCAATATCGAAATATGGTTGGAAGATACTGGGACCTTTACGTATCTGGAAGATGGCTTTTAGCTTTTTTATTATTCCACTTAAGAGCGGGGACAGTGCAAGGATAAGAAGTATCTGGATAATTATAATTGCGAATTGTGTTAACATTGGTCAGATCCCTCCTATTATCACGATCATGAAAAGAATGATCAGGGTTACGAAAATATATGCAAGATATGCATGGATACTGCCTGTCTGGATAACCATCATCATTCTCGATATATTGAGTACAATCCAGATGACAGGACCATAAAAATATTTCTCAAATACCGGATCTATTTGTGAATCGAAAATGACCCTGTCTTTAAGGTATGGGGAATCTGTGTACGTGGTCTGGATCTCCCTGTGGGGCCGGTAGATATTGGCGAACCACATGCGTATGGGCTTTGAGAAGGCAGTTGAAGTATATTCATTTCTTGCACTAATTTTGGGCTGTCCGCACCCCCAGGTCTCATATTCTCTTGTAGAGGTCCGGCGTAAATAAAGATACAGAATGAGCGGCAGGGGCAGTACAACAAATATCAGGAGTGCGATCCATAAGGTGGAAATACTTGCAGGATGAGCTGAAAGTGAAGTAATAAAAAAGCCAGACCCCATCCTGGAACCTATGCTTGCTCCCACATGCTGCATAGATATTGAATCGAGAATCCGGACAACATACAATGGCATAACACCCAGGACAATGCATGCAATCGAAAGAATGCCCATTCCGGTCAACATTGAAACCGGGACCTCTTTTGCTTCTTCTGCATGTTGACTTCTTGGCAGGGCAAGAAAACTGATGCCAAATGCCTTAACGAAACATAATGCTGCAAGGGCACTGGTTAGGGCGAGACCGGCACCGCTGAAAAGTATAGCAATTTTTGTGATATTGTCAGTAAGATCGATACTGAGCAACTGGGCCTGGAACGTAAGCCACTCGCTCACAAAACCATTAAATGGCGGCAGGGCCGATATAGAAATGGCTCCGATAAGGAAAAAAAGGGCAGTCCAGGGCATCTTTTTTATGAGTCCCCCGTAATCTTCGATATTTTTTGTATGGGTTGAATAGATCAATGATCCGGCTCCCATAAAGAGCAGGGATTTGAATACTGCATGGTTTATCAGGTGATAGAGACCCGCGATCAATCCGAATGCTGCCAGTTCGGGCTGTCCCGATGACATGAAGATCATGGCCAGGCTCACGCCAATAAGGATAATGCCGATATTTTCAACGCTGTGGTAGGCCAGGAGACGTTTCATATCATGTTCCATCAATGCATACATTACTCCCACAAGCGCCGATACCGAGGCTAGTATCAGGAGTAATATTCCCCACCACAATTCGGTTGCACCCAGGAAA
>DATKUV010000120.1:0-3306 GCA_035530415.1 Candidatus Nanoarchaeia archaeon
CCCAATCCCCAACAACCGGATATGATCCTTTCTTAGTAGTATCGAACCTGAATTTGCCTGATACTTTGACCTCGATCTCTCCATATTCAGTGAGTGCAATACAACTCTTCCGCTGGACCTGGGTTATACGGCCAGGAACAAGTCCCTGGAGCTGGTGTGGACTAAAGCTCTTTTCAAATAATAAATCCCAACCTATTGTTTCAAGATCTATCTTAGATGAATTCATGAGGATACTTCCCGGTAGAAGCCGCTTCCAGGGGGTCGCCCCCTCCCAACAGCAGGCCGGTAATGAAACCAGGGATCCAAACCAGACCCAGGTTCTTCATATTATCAATGTCCTGCTGTTTAATAATAAACCGGATTAAATTTATATATTTTAAACACGATTATGCTAATTGTGTTTAACAAATTCGTCAACAGGGAAAATGAACTGCAACACTTAAACTCTGCATACCTCTCGGACAGGAGCGAATTTATTGTAATATTCGGGAGAAGGAGGATTGGGAAAACTGAACTGCTGCGCAGGTTCATAAAGGAAAAGCGTGCAGTGTATTTCCTTGCTGATGAAAGAGGGGATTCTGCAAATCTTTCTGAATTCAGGACACTTGTTGCAGACAGACTTGGCAATGAAATTTTAGGCCAGTCAACCCTTGATTGGCTGGATACGCTAAAAGAGGCAGCTAACACAGAAGAAAGATTGGTCATTGCGATAGATGAGTATCCATTTCTTATAAACGGCAACAAAGCTATCCCTTCAATATTCCAAAAGGCGTGGGACCTATACCTTAAAGATTCAAACGTGATGCTTATACTGTGCGGTTCGTCCATCAGCATGATGGAGCGTCATGTTCTGGGCAGCAAAAGTCCGTTGTACGGGAGGCGGACGGGACAGATCAAGGTAGAACCACTTAAGTTTAAACATACAGGTGCTTTTTTCCCTGAATTCAAAGTTGAGGAACAGGTGAAAATATATGCTATAACTGATGGAGTTCCCTATTATCTCAAAGAAGCAGAACACAGGATTAAGAAGATCAACCAGCTTGAAATGTTGTATTCCATTGAAAGCCTGCTGCTTGAGGAAGCTGAAGTTTTACTTAAATACGAATTCAGGGAACCTGCAAAATATTTTTCAATCTTATCCGCGATTGCCTTTGGAAATACAAAATTCGGCGATATTGTCAACTATACTGGATTAAGTTCATCCATTGTATCCCAGTACGTGTCAAACCTGTCTGTGTTGAATATTGTGGAAGCACGGTATCCGGTAACCGAAAAGACCCATCGGTCAAGAAATGCCAGATATTATATCACAGATAATTATTTCACTTTCTGGTTCAGGTTTATCTATCCGAATAAAAGCCTGATTTATGGTGACTTTAAGATACCGCAGTTTAATCCTGATTTTAACAGGTATTTAGGTATGGTTTTTGAGAAGATCGCATCAGAATTCCTGTGGCAGGCAAGACCTATTGAATTTACAAAGATAGGCAGGTGGTGGCACAAGAAAGAGGAGATTGATCTTATTGCCTTGAATGATGCAACAAAGGAGGTGTTGTTCATTGAGTGCAAATGGAGAACGTTTTCCACAGCAGAATCTTTACGAAATCTGGAGAAATTAAAGAAAAAAGCGGATTTTGTTAAATGGAATAAAGGTGAAAGAGTGGAATATTATGGACTGGTGGCTAAGAAGGTTGAAGGGAAGGAATCACTTCGTGAGAAAGGGTTTGTGGTGTTCGATCTGGATGATTTTTAATTGAATGGAAAGACATGCTTTTATGGCTATTTCCCGAGCATATTTTCTGTTTTTATCCCGGTAACATCCTTTAATCCCACTCAAAATCATCCCTCAACTGCCAGGCTCCTGTAAAAAAACTCTCAGTAGAAAAATGCAGCAACAGACTGGATGCCAGCATCCCTGCCGCCATTATTGAAGTAAAAAGCGCGATCTGGATAGAAGCTGCTTCCAGAGGGTCAGCCCCTCCCAGCAGCAATCCTGTCATCACACCAGGGATCCATACCAATCCCAGGTTCTTCATATTATCAATGGAAGGTATCAAGGCCGAATTGATCCCCTGTGTCAAACAGGCTGCAGTCGCCATTTTCGGAGTAGCTCCCAGTGCAAGGTATGCTTCGATCTCATTGCGCTTGTTTTTGATCTCACCCTTATATCTGTCAATGGCCAGCGAGCTGATGTTCATGGCATTGCCGATAAAAATGCTGCCTGTGGGTATCAGATACCGAGCTTCAAGAGGAAAGATTTTCAGCAGGAAAAACGGGGTGAGCAGCAGTACAGATGCCAGTACTATTGACATTATTGACATGGGCAACCCTTTTTCAAGTTTGCCTGAGCGGGTATAGGTGGTATGGCCTGCTATGGCGGCCATGGCAAGGAGCATCAGTACACTCCAGTAGATGGAAAGCTCGAACAATAACAGTATGATGGAAGCCAGTATCAATATCTGGATCAATGCCCTCGTTCCAGCTAATGATATATCCCTTCCCAGGCCGAATCTTCTGGCAAAAGCTGCACTGAGCAGAATGAGAATTATTGTTAATACGAGGATCGGTATTTTTGAAACGAATTCTGCTGGAATTTCAGTCATGTTCTTCCTCTAACCTGCCCTTTTTTAACACAAATCTTCTGCCTCCAATCCTCTTTGCCTGTTCCATCTCATGTGTAACCCAAAAAATAGTCAGGTCTTTCTCTTTGCAAAGGCCTAATAATAATTCTTCAATTATCCTGGCAGATTCCATATCCAGTGACGATGTAGGTTCATCAAGCAGTAATATCTCGGGTCGGTTAGCAAGTGCACGGGCGATGCATACCCTCTGTTTCTCACCTACAGACAGCTTCCCTGCTTCGGCATCCAGCAGGTCTTCAGGTATATCCACATCCCTGGCAAGCATCTCAATATCAATATTCTCGCCCCATAATTTCATGCCAAAACCCAGGTTGTCCCTTACACTGCCGCGAAACACCACTGGTACCTGGAATACCATGCCCACTTTTCTTCTGAGTTCCACAGGTGGATGGTCTTTAATATCCAAACCATTTAGCAGGATATTCCCTGAATCGGTCTCTGAAAGCCTGTTGATCAACCTGAGAAATGTGCTTTTGCCAGAGCCCGACGGACCCATGATTGTTACAAGGTCGCCGCGTTGAACTACAAGATCGATATTGGAAAGTATCTGGGATCTAACCTTTGTTCCGTTTACATTTCGCCAGACTGCCTTTGATACTTTCTTTAACTCGAGATGGGTCATTGACTATATAATGCTATATTTTAATATAAAATATTGTTAAAG
>DATKUV010000121.1:0-10932 GCA_035530415.1 Candidatus Nanoarchaeia archaeon
TACCTTTTTCTTAGATTCCACCGCATCTCCCTCTGTTTTGATTAAACCTGTTATATCCTGCAAAGTCCTTTTCTTTCGTGGTTGCACTAGTATACCTTTTTCTGTTTCTGTCCAGTCCAGAATGTCTCCCGGTTTTATATTATAAGCTTTCCTTATCTTTGAGGGAATGACTGTTTGATACCCTTTTGAAATTTTTGTTTCACTATTCATTTAGATTCACACTAAATCATAATTTTTAAAAGTATTTATCATTTTGCTTAGTAAAAAGAAATCGTTTTATGTTTCCATTTATAAAGACCACCTGAATAATCGAAAAGCGCCTGCCAGCACCCCCTCCCCTCACAAGGGTGGGTGGAGGAAATCGGGACGAACATCTATGTCTCTACCTTAAAACCCTAGTTTCCCACTCTTAAATTGAAACTATTAGCAAGCACCCAGTGCTTTCCAGATTTTAGCTAATTTTTGGTCGTAACAAGATTCGAACGTGTTCATTAATTCACCACCGATAATGTTATCATTTAAATTATTTTCAAATTTCATGTCAATACTAAACAAATATTCAATATGTTTCATGTTAAAAAAATCAAATACCCTACAGGCTTCTTCTGAACTTAATTCACAATACCAACGGCCGTATTCTAATTTTTGTACATCCCTCGCCACCACGTATGGATTTATTAATTTCAGGATGTTCTTTTAACTCATCATCCGTTATTTCAAGCATCAAAGCCTATGCTCTTGCCAGTGAAAAAATATGAGGACCCTGCAAGTATGTATCCGCCGTCAGATGTATATTCCAACGAATATACACTATCAACACTGCCCCCTTCTAATGTCTTATTTCATCTCATAATGGGGGGTCCCGATTGCTGGACTATAATCTTCCGGGTGATTGAACTCACTTCATCATTAATGCCTGTCACTATTAAACCCACGATGTAATTATCGCCTTCATCATAGGAATGCATAACTTTTCTTTGAGTGGTGTTCATGTAAATCCCGTCCCCCAGGTCCCACTGGTAATAGGTTATGTTCCCATACGGGTCGTGGCTCGCTGATGCATCAAAAGTTATGGTCTGGTTTGCGCCTGGATATCCAGGGTCGGTAGTGAATTGTGCCGAAAGAGCCGGTCGTTCTGCCATTAACTTTACCAACAGGAGTTTTGAGTTTTTAATCCCTGCAAGTATGTAGCCACCATCCCCTGTCTGCAAAACAGAGTCCGATTTATCCCCCTCAATTTCGATATCCCAATGCACATCTCCGTCTTCATCGGTTTTTATGAGCCAGTAGCCATCAAATGAAAACGTCATTCCACCGAGAATATAACCGTCGTCTGGACTTAGCCTGATAGAGGGATCGAATTCATGGTTTGACCCTCCCAAAGTCCTGAACCATTGCTCGGTTCCGTTTGAATCAGTTTTCACCAGCAAAAAATCATTGTGGCCGGCCCCGAACGATTGAGTAATTACTGCAATGATATAGCCACCATCACGGGTTTGCTGTATAGAGTCTGCCCCATCATGGTAATATCCACCATAGGTGTTATTCCACTGTTTTTCTTCCTTTGTGTCAGTTTTCACCAGCCAGAAGTCCGAGTATCCGGCACCGTATGATTCTGTCCTGAAAACTATCAACCTTTGGATACTCCCCTTCCGGGATTCGGATAAAATACCAGCATTATAATCTATGCAGCCTTCAACAGCGTATTAGGTCCGATAAAAAGATACATCAACCTTCAGGTACAACTTCCCCCGAATGATACCCCCGAAAATAGAGCAGATCACAGGTATTTCAGTCTATGCCACCTCCACACCAGGCCTTGATGGAACCATCAAACAAGTGCCAGAGGATTTCATAGTCGAAGAGCTCACCAACAGGGAAGAAAAGCTCACAGGCAAGCAGCTCATCTGCACTCTAACAAAAAAGAACTGGGACACCCACCACCTTATAAGGGACATATCCCGCCTCCTCCACATGAGCCAGCAGCGCATAGGATTTGCCGGGACCAAGGATAAGAATGCCCTGACCACTCAGAAGATCAGCATCTATGACCTGGATGAATCCCAGCTTGAAAGGGTCAGGCTAAAAGACGTGACAATAACTCCTGTCGGCCGGTCTGATAAAAAAGTAAGCCTGGGAGATCTGTGGGGTAATAAATTCAAGATCATTATTCGTGGTATTGAACGTCCATTAGACGAAGTAGAGCAGCTGATGGAGAAGACCTCATCCCAGATATCTGAGATCGGTGGGGTCCCTAACTTTTTCGGCATCCAGAGGTTTGGCATTCAGCGCCCTATTACGCATTTAGTAGGCAAAAAGATGGTTGAAGGTGATATTGAAGGCGCAGCCATGATGTACATCGCCCGGCCCTGTCCTGGAGAATCATTGGATGGAAGGGAAGTGCGGCAATATGTGCTTGATACCCGCGACTTCAAAGGTGGTCTGGAAAAATATCCACTGCGCCTGAGATTTGAACGGGCCATGATGAACCACCTTGTGGAACATCCCGGGGATTATGCAGGTGCTTTCAATGCCCTTTCCCCCAATCTTAGAAAGATGTTCGTGCATGCCTACCAGTCATACTTTTTCAATCTGATACTGAGCCGCCGGATAGCTGCGGGTCTTAAACTCAATCATGCCCAGCAGGGTGATTTTGTGTGTTTCAAAAATGCGGTTGGACTGCCTGACCCTACCAGGTTGCAGCTGGTCACAGATGATACCCTTGATGGTATTAATAATCTGATAAACAGGGGCCGTGCATTCATTACCGCACCCCTTATAGGATATGAATCTCAATTATCAGAAGGGGCCCCGGGGGAGATCGAACAATCTGTAATAGACGAAGCAGGACTGGATGTGGAAGGTTTTAACATGGACATTTTGCCAGAACTTGCCAGTAAGGGCCTGCGCCGCGAGATTATTATTCCAGTTAAGCCAGCCTATATTGTTATCGAGGATATGTTAAATCCCGGACATATAGCTATTGAACTGGATTTTAGCTTGCAGCGAGGTGCGTATGCTACCATAGTGCTGCGCGAATATACTAAAACCGCTCCTTCCATTAATACAATTGATGAATAATCAGCAAAATCATTCCATCCAGAATTGATTAATAAGTTTCTGGGAAACAATATTTATTTAAAGGGTGCAATCATAAATTATCTTAAAAAAAAGAGTCAAATAAATATTATTAAAAATGATTTAAAATAAATCACAGTAAAATAGAAACAATAATTAATGTTAACATTTACGATTTAATTTTGGAGAAAAGATATATGGATGGCTATTCCCTGGGAATTAAAGAATTAGATGCACATATTGGTGGGATTCGAAAAGGATCTAATATAATGTTTATAGGACCCCCCATGAGCGGGAAAGAGACCATTATCAATAACATTGTTCATAATGGGCTTCAGGCAGAAGAAGCTGCAGTTATCGTTACCACAAGGGAATCTGGGGAAAATGTACTCGAATGGTACAATTATAATCATCTTGAGATACCCCTGGAACGTCTAGGCATAGTAGATTGTGTAACCAAGACACTTGGTGTACCTACATCTGACACGGCAAATATTAAACGAGCATCAAGCCCTGTAGATCTGACTGGGATTGGTGTAAAGATAAGTCAATTCCTTGAAGATTTCTGGATGAAGAAGAACATTCGTAAGACGCGATTATGTATAAATTCCCTATCAACTATCTTGATGTATTCAAATATCCAGACAGTATTTAGATTTTTACATGTGTTCACAGGTAGGGTAAAAGTCGCCGGTGCTATTGGCATTTATGTAGTGGAAGAAGGAATGCATGATGATCAAGCCATTGCAACATTAAAACAGCTTTTTGATGGTGTTATTGAAATTAAACATGACCAGGATATTAATTATATCAGGGTCGCAGGTCTTGGAAAAAAACCATCCCCATGGTATGAATATTCAATAGATGGTGCAAAAATATCACTTAAAGGTGGTGAATAATATGGTAGAGACGGGTATTCCAAAATTAGACGAATACCTAGATGGCGGCATTCCTAAAGGTAAATCTTTAATCTATCTGAACCACCCTGGAGTGGAAGGTGATGTTTTTGGTATGCAATCACTATACCATAATCTTTTGAAAGGAGGAACTTGTATTTACATTACCTCTAGTTCAAATCCATCTCTTGTGAAAGATCAGTTCAGAGAGTTTGGCTGGTCCATTGAGAACTATATAGATAATTTGCGGATAATTGATTCATATTCATCACTTGTCGGAGACCTTTCAATGGAGAAATATGTGGTTTCAGATCCTGAAAATATTGATAGTCTAACAGAAGTGATACACCGGGCTATGAAGGATGTTCCAAAGGGTTCCGTTGTTTTATATGGGTCACTTTCCACTATAATGGACCTGTGTGGTGAAGAAGAGACTATTAAAGCAGTAAAATTATGGAACAAATTGGCAACATTATTTGAGCATGTTCTGATCTTTAATTTCACTGTATGGCCTTACGAAGAATCCACATTAAATGCAGTAAAAAACGAAATATTCAATTCAGTTATTAGTGTTGGAGGTATTGCAGAACGTGTAATATTCGGTCAATATTTTGGTGTATTAAAAGCCGATTGGACTGAAATACTGGTAAAATCCATGCTCTTCAGAATATTACGGCCCGGTGGTATAATGATATACATACCCAAGATATTGGTAACAGGACCATTTGATGCAGGTAAGAGCGCTTTTGTGCATTCAATTTCAACCCGGGCAATTTCTGTGGACCGATTAGGTACAACCATTGCACTTGATCACGGCCATATTGATTATAAGGGTTTCAGTGCTGACATTTTCGGAACACCAGGACAGGAGAGGTTTGATCCTATTATTAAGATGATAAGTGGTGAAGCAATGGGGATATTCTTTGTTGTGGATTCCACTGCACCTAAAGATTTTGTCAGGGCCAAACAAATGCTTGAGATTACAAAGGTTTACGGGCTGCCATATGTGATTGTAGCCAACAAGCAGGATCTTCCAGGGGCCATGTCCCCTAACGACATCCGCCACCAATTTAATATACCAGAAGATGTACCTATAGTACCTACTGTAGCAACAAATAAACAGGGAGTTTATGAAGCATTTGAAATATTGGTGGAAAAAGTAACGGGAAGCGAGTAAGAATGGAATCAACTATTGATAGGTTAGAAAAAGTCCTTACAAACCTCAAAAAAGTCGGTGGAGTTGAAGCCAGTGCCGCTGCCAGTAGAGACGGGCTTTTAATGAAAGCTATAATGCCCAATAACCAGCATGCTGAGACATTTGCTGCAATGTCAGCTACAATGTTGGGTGCAGCAGAGACTGCCACAAATGAATTAGGAAAAGGATTGCCAGAACGGGTAATTGTAGAATCCGAGCACGGAAAACTGATTGCCACAGGAGCTGGGCCAAAAGCACTTCTAATCGTGCTAACAACTGCTGATGCAGGACTGGGACTGATTCTTGTTGAACTTGAAAAAGCAGCCAAAGAAGTGAAGGAATTCCTATAAACAAAATTTTTTTTTGACAACTAATGAAACGAAAACTATCTGATTTAAAACACGAAGGATCTCAGTTAAGCCCAGTGATAAGTGTCGGTAAAAATGGAATTACTGAAACGCTTGTAAAAGAGCTTATTTACCAGCTAAAGCAGCATAAACTTGTTAAAGTCAAAATACAAAAAACAGCTCTTAATAACGAGGATAAAAAGACATTAGCTGAAGAACTTTCAATCCGTACTGGGTCACAATTGATTGAAATGCGCGGAAGTAACGCGGTCCTGTACCGAAAATAAATGGGTGTAATAAGTTTATATGGGACGATAGATTAATCAACATTATCCACATATATGACAGCCCTTCAAGAATAATCATAATATCAAATCAAATTTAATCTAATAATTACATGAGGATGGAAGAAATATGACAACTGTGTATGATGTACCTGCAGATTTATTGATAAAAAATACCGCAGAAAAACTAAAATCAGAGGATATGGTCCAACCACCAGAATGGGCCAATCACGTGAAAACCGGCATCCATAAGGAGCTTGCACCATTGGATGGTGACTGGTGGTATACCAGATGTGCATCTGTAGTAAGGAGAATATATATTGACGGTCCTGTAGGCATCTCAAAGCTTAGATCCTTTTACGGGGGCAAGCAGCGACAAGGCGTTTCAGGTCCTGCACATGTGAAAGGCAGCGGTTCAATTGTCCGTGAAGCACTCCAACAGCTTGAAAATGCAGGTCTGGTAAAGTCTATGAAGAAAGGCAGGATAATTTCTTCAAAAGGACAGTCTTTACTTGATAACCTGGCCAATGATGTAAAATCAGGGCTGTTAGATGAAATACCTGGTCTTAGTAAATATTAATACTTGAGAATATAAAGAATAAATTGGAGGTTATGGTATGGCCGAGGATGAACTTGAAGCCATCAGACGTCGGAAAATGGAGATGATGAGGCAGCAACAGCAAGCGCAGATGTCGGACCCCCAGGCTGCGGCCCAGCAAGAGCAGGCCAGAGCTGAAATGGAGGCCAGAAAACAATCCATTTTACGAAACATTCTAACTCCGGAAGCAAGGGAGCGGTTAAATACCCTGAGAATGACTCGGGCTGAACTGGTTGAGGGTGTGGAATCCCAGTTAATTGGATTAGCACAATCAGGACAAATTCAGGGAAAGATCGATGATGCCAGATTAAAGGCACTTTTGCAGCAGATCCAACCTAAAAAACGTGAGATGAGCATTACCAGAAAATGAAGGTAAAGGTACTTTTCAGCAGTGGTAAAGACAGTTCGCTAGCTGCGATTTTGCTGGAACCTTTTTTCGATGTGAAATTGGTCACAATAAATTTTGGTATAGTACCGACATTTAATATAGCCAGAGAAACCGCGAAAAAATTGGGATTTTCATGCAGTGAAAAAGTACTGGATCCATCGTTTATTATTGAAGCTGCATCAATGTTGATTGAGGATGGATCTCCAGGGCGGGCAATTAATCATCTTCATAACAGTGCTCTTGAAGCTGTATGTTCAGAGACTGATACAACCATTGTGGCTGATGGAACCAGACGTGATGACAAGGTGCCACTGCTCACCGTAAGTGAGGTGAGAAGTCTTGAGGATCGACACAAAATCAAGTACATAAGACCACTTATGGGATATGGACGCTCGGCTGTAGATGCTCTGGCAGAAACACATCTTCAAATAATTCAAGGAGAAAGTGATGAAGTGGAAAAGGCTGATTATGAGGTGGAACTCAGGTCATTCATACGAAAACAATATATCAATGGTGATAGTATTGTGGACAGTTTGTTTCCTAAACATATTCAATCACATGTAATAAACAAAAAAATTTCATAAAATCATAATAATAATGGTGTTATAATATGAGTCAGAAGACAAAAGGCAAAAAGAAACGATTAGCCAAAGTACATAATCAGAATCATAGGGTTCCGTCCTGGGCAATCATCAAGACCAATAGGGCAGTTGTGACCCACCCAAAGAGACGGCATTGGAGACGCAGTAGTCTTAATATTGGATAAACAAGGTGAGAAACAATGGCAGATGCAGGTGAAGAACAAGTTTATGTTATTCCTCTTAGAGGAGTAAAGTTTGTCCCAAGATGGTTACGCAGTAAAAGAGCTGTTAAAGAAGTGTTCAATTTCCTTGAACAACATACCAAGACAGATAAATCTAAGATTAGATTGGATACTGCAATAAGTGAGAAAATCTGGGAGCGAGGGAGCCAGAAACCCCCATCAAAGATAAGAATCCGGACAATTAAATTCGCGGATGGCGTGTTAGAAGCTGAACTCGCATCCGATTAATTTTTTTATTGTGATTTGGGGTAGCTCATTTAAGGGATATAATGGATCGTAGAATTAATTTTAGGGGTAATTCAGTACTTGGGGTGTTTGCCAGGTGTACTGAAGATTTTGTTTTACTGCCTCCAGAAGCAGACAATGAATTAAAACAGACCATTGAAAAATTATTAGATGTTACTGGCATTTCAACATCGCTTGATGGCAGTAGCATTATAGGCTGTTTATGCTGTGGGAATAGTAAAGGATTTTTAGTATCGGAAAAAGCTAATGAAGATGAATTAATTAAGATTCGGAAGTACGTGCCAATTCAACATCTTGAAGGTATATTTACAGCTCTCGGGAACAATATTTTAGTAAATGACACTGCGGCTCTCGTAAACCCGAATATGACAGACAGTGCTGTTGAAAAAATAGGAAATTTCTTTGATGTGGATGTGCATAAGGGAACAATAGGCGGGCTCAAAACAGTAGGCATGGCTGCTTGTGCTACAAATAAAGGTATCCTGGTAAATCCCAAAGCCAGCAAATTCGAGCTCGAACGTTTGGATGAGATATTTGGTCTGCCAGTGGATATCGGGACAGTGAACCTGGGTTCACCTCAGGTGGGGTCTGGATTATTAGCTAATTCAAAAGGATATGTCGTTGGTCGCGAAACTACCGGACATGAGATGGGCCGGATCGAGGATGCTCTTGGATTTATGTGAATTCTTTTTTTCTAATCCAGAAGTAATCCCTTAACAATATCTATTATCTCAATAATATCGGTAATTACAGTATCAGCTTCACAGGACAGCTGCTTTAATGGCTTTTTGGTTTGCTGTATTGATAAAATACTTTTATCTGCTGATCGGAAAGCCAGTATATCATTTAGACCGTCCCCCACCATTACGACTTTTTCATATTTTTCTTTTAAGTGGTTGATCACCCATTCTTTCTTTTTAGGTGTGGCCACATCATATACCCGTTCAATCGGTATATTTAACATTTTAGCAAGATTGCTAAGATTTCGCATACTATCCCCGGATGCTATGTATGCATCCACACCCATCTCTTCTAATAATTCTAATGTTATCGAAGTATGGGGAAAAAGCCTGCCTCCTGTGCAGATTGTATATACGATTGATCTGGATTTTGCATTTATTATAATTCCAATACCAAGATAGAACACATTTGGACATTTATTCCTGATTATCACAACTACATTATGCAGATCCTGCATTGTAGTCAGCCTATCATTCTTAATTGATTCATTCACTTCTTCAAGGGTCATCGGACTACTAGAACAGCTTAGTGATGTCTTGACATTGTTCTGTTTTAAAAAATCATATATCCTTTTATGGGACTGACAATTCATTATTTTTACAGGTTCTGTATGCAAAACAACAAGACCTTGATTGGCTTTTTGGTCAACCAGGGTGGTGGTTATGATTTTATCTAAATAGTCACCTGAAACGATATCTTTCGCGGCCCTGTACATGTTAAGTAAGGTCCCAGCACTGTCAAAGACGACTGCAATCTTTTTCGGCATCGTATCTTAACTTAATATCACACTATAATTAATTTACTAACTGATGTATGAAGAATGAATACTTGCAGAAAAATATTGTTATGGGGATAGTTAATGGATAGGACATGGTAGGTAAATAAAAACTATCTCAGATATTGCAAGCACCCAATATTACCATTATTATTCATTATATTTATATTGTGCGGTCAAATTAATCTAAAACGGGCGCAGGGGGAGTTGAACCCCCGATCTTCAGCTTAGGAGGCTGCTGCCATATCCAGGCTTGGCCATGCGCCCATATCGGGTTAAAAGTAACTCTTAACTGCTGATACTAGGTATTAAGTTTATGGATTTCGAAAATAATCATTATGAGGGGAAATATTTATTATCATTAAAGATGTTTACCAACAGTTATTGAATCACTATTATTAGAGGAATTATATGCAATATCAAGGTAAATCAAGACGAAAGTTCACAGGTGGAAGGCTTATTGCTTCCCACGGCAAAAGAAAAGGGGAAATTGGCAGGGAAGCTGCAGAGCCTCATTTAGATAACACTAGACGAAAGATTGTTAATACACTAGGTGGAAACACAAAGGTCCGTTTATTAAGATGTAATGTGGTAAATGTCACTGATCCGGTAGATAATACTACTAAGCAGATATCTATTGAAACTGTTGTAAATAATTCAGCAAACCAGCATTATGTAAGAAGAAATATCCTGACTAAAGGTTCTATAATAAAAACAGAAAAGGGCGATGCTAAGATTACAAGCAGACCCGGTCAGGATGGAATTGTAAACGCTGTCCTTATTTAGGAATAAATTTAAATCGGCTTGATTTCCAGTCGATATAATTTTTTTTTATTTTTATGAAATCCAAATATTTATGTACTTTTGATTGTACCATTCTATTATAGTACATTATAATGGAATAACTTAAAACATTTAATTAAATTAGGGTGGTATCCTTGGAATTTGAAGATATTGATAGAATTCTAAAAATGAAACCAGATGAAGCTGCCGAAGAATTATTAAATGGGATTAAAGAAATCTACGGCGAAATCCCTTATATTCTTCAGTTTATGAATGACAGGCCTAATCTGTTGATACCAAAGGTGTTATATGATGATTCAATTATGAGGGAATTCAATCGCCTTGATGAAAGGACAATAGAACTTATTTCAATAGGGGTTTCTGCAGCACTTAAATGTACACATTGTTTGAATATGCATATCAGGGTGGCAAATCGAATGGGGATAACCAGGGATGAGATATTTGATGCGATCCTGATCGCTGGAACGATTTCAAATGCATCAGTACTTGCTTATGGCACCAGGGCTCTGGATGTGGAAATACAAAAAAATGATGATCCATCACAAGAATGTAGTGAAGATATTTGTGATATTTGTAAACTTCCTGGTGAGAATATCTAAAAATAATATTATTAAATAAACTTTAACTTTTATTTTTTTGGTGGAATTCCCAGCATATTTATCTGATCTATCAGTTCTGTTAAACCTTCAATCTCCCGCTGGATAACTTCATCATAAGTCATTGAAATGCTCATCTCTCCGTCTACAGTAAGCTTATC
>DATKUV010000122.1:0-2966 GCA_035530415.1 Candidatus Nanoarchaeia archaeon
GCACCACGCATGCACATAGTTGCATATTTTACATTGTAACTTAATAGCATAGCAACACACATGTAACACATTGTAATATAAGTATATGCACATAGTTATATATGTACATAACCCGCTGCTTGACGCATGCAAGCTGCTGCAAGCGTTCAAGTACCCTTCCACAATCATACTACCCAATTCGGTCTTAGAGTGTTTTCTCGCCTGAGGCCTGATGATAATTATCTGATGGGTATGAGATGGATAAAAATTTCTCAAGATAAAATTGGTCTTGAAAGGGTTTCTAAGATAAATATTAAATAAAATAGGGGAAAATTAAAAATTTCTGGGAAAATGTATATGTTATATGAAAAGAATATTGTAAATTACCGGCCATCTCTGGATCAGAGGTAGGTGGAAGGCAGGTAATTTACTCAGTAATATGGGAAGAATAACAGGATATGATAGAGAAAAGCATTGCGTTCAAGCGTATCGTCTGGCGTTGCTTGGTGCAACTGATGCTGAGATTGCAGCGTGTATGATGGTTGGGTATGAGGCGTTTAAGAAGTGGAAGCAGACATATCCAGAGTTTAGGGTAGAGCTTAATAGAGGGAAGATGGAAGCTGATGCTAAGGTTGCTGAGGCGCTTTTTCACAGGGCTGTCGGTTATGAGATGGATGATGTAGATGTAAGGATGTTTAAAGGGCAGGTTATAAAAACACCTATCAAGAAAAAGTTTCCGCCAGATTCGTGGGCTTGTTTTAAATGGTTGACGTTGCGTCAGAGAGCTCACTGGACGGATGTAAAGATTACAGAAAGTACTCAAACTAATCTCAATATAAATCGTATTGATGTATCTGGGTTGACAACAGAAGAGCTCAAGATGTTAAAAAATATTGGTCTCAAGCAAATAACTGATGGAACGAAGCAGGATGACCTTGGAGATGAATGATAGAGCTGACGTGATGAGAGAAGCTCTGCAAAACCCTGATATTATTGATAGGGAGTTGTGCAAGCGGTCTTTATATTATTTTCTCCAATATTTCTGGGATATAGTTTCTTCTCACAGTTTTCGTGAGAATTGGCATATCAAGTACCTGTGTGATGAATTAGAAACTATCGCAAAAAGGGTTGGCAATCGTCAGCCGCGTCTCTACGATCTCATTGTCAACGTGCCTCCAGGTAGTACAAAAACCATTACATGCAGCATAATGTTCCCTATTTGGTGCTGGACTAATTGGCCATGGATGAGATTTATTACGGCATCTTATTCAGGTGCATTATCCCTTCAAAGTGCAGATTACAGTAGAGAACTCGTCAGAAGCGTAAGATTCAAAGCTCTATTTCCTGATATCGCAATCAGAGACGATAAAGACACGAAAAGTAATTTTGGGATTGTACAACGTACATTGACCAGCGTAGGACGTGAACCAAGAATAGAACTTGGTGGCAGTAGGTACAGCACGTCAGTCGGAGGTACGTTAATGGGGTTTCATGCAGATGTACTGATTGTGGACGATCCGCTTAATCCAGTTCAGGCAGCGTCAGATGTAGAACTTGAAAACGCAAATCATTGGATGGAGCAGACGCTTCCTACTCGTAAGACAAATAAAGATATTACTCCTACTATATTAATAATGCAGCGTCTTCACCAGGATGATCCATCAGGTCACATCTTATCAAAACAGAAGGAAAACATACGTCACATCTGCCTGCCGGGTGAGATACGCAACTATCGAGAGTATGCAAAACCAAAAGAGGTATTAAAATATTACAAAAACGATCTACTTGACCCAGTGCGTATGCCTTGGAAAGTTCTCAGCGATCTTGAAGCAGACCTTGGACAATACGGGTATGCAGGGCAGATCGGGCAAAACCCGACGCCTCCTGGTGGATCAATGTTTAAAGTGGATCATTTATCAACTCTTTCCACTCTGCCAAGTCCCGTACATATATTAAAAACTGTCAGGTATTGGGACAAAGCGGGAACGCAAAATGCAGGGGCTTATACGGCAGGGGTGAAGATGTCATTGCTTGTAAGTGGTAGGTGGGTAGTAGAAGATGTCAAACGTGGACGTTGGGGAACAGAGGAAAGAGAAAGGATAATAAGGAGTGTTGCAGAGGTGGATGGGAGGAATGTGCAGATATGGATTGAGCAGGAACCTGGATCAGGTGGAAAAGAAAGTGCGGAAGGTACAATTCGCAATCTCGGAGGATTTTCTGCTTACGCAGAGCGTCCGACAGGCGATAAGGTGTTTCGTGCCGATCCTTTCAGTGTACAGGTAAACAATGGTAATGTGATGATGCTTATTGGCAGTTGGCACAGGGAGTTTGTGGAAGAACTGAGATTTTTCCCTTATTCTACTTATAAAGACCAGGTGGATGCAGCATCAGGAGCTTTCAGTCATTTGACAGAGAAAAAACTTGCACAGTGTTTATTTTAAATAAAATTATATTATCACACGTATCCGGACATAACATAAAATGATAAACAGAAATGAAAAGAGTAATTGACAATTTGTACACATTAAAGGGGGCAAAATCAGGGACGAGAATAGATGAGTTAAAGTTACAATTAGGCATTGGTACTGATACTCCATCTACTGATTATGTTAAGCATTCACTTGCAACAGCTGCAAATGACTTTCTTGTAGCTTCTGGTGCAGGTGCTTTTGCAAAACAAACGCTTGCACAGGTCAAAACGACACTTGGTCTTGGAACGGCTGCATATACGGCTGCTACGGCTTATGTGACGCATGCTCTTGCAACGGCAGCTAATGATTTTATAGTTGCAAGTGGTAGCGGAGCATTTGTTAAAAGGACTGTTGAACAGACTCGCGCAATCCTTGAAAAGATATACACTGAGCAGGAAGAGATATCATCGGGAGAAAGTGAAACTACACTTAGTACTGATGCTTTCCTTTCATTTATTTCTACTGACTCGGCAGGAGATACTTTTATACTTCCAGATGGTGAAATAACAGGACAAC
>DATKUV010000123.1:0-9335 GCA_035530415.1 Candidatus Nanoarchaeia archaeon
TCGTTGATGATCGTAACGTAAGGAAGTGTAATATTGTTTAGAAATCAGGAAGCAAGTGCTCCGGTAGATGTCGGAGAGACCTATGATGTATCCATCGAAGATGTAGCAAGAGAAGGCGATGGTATCGCAAGAGTAGAAGGATTTGTAATCTTCGTACCAGATACAAAAGTAGGCGATGAAGTAACGATAAAAGTTAGTAAAGTAATGCGAAAATTCGCATTTGCAGAAAAAGTGGAATAAACTTTTTTAAGAATAGATAATTTGACTTTTTTAGATAAATTAATAAAATTTCATAGAGGAATAATAAATGGATCAAAGAGATAATAGAGGCAGCTTTGGAGCACCTCGCGAAATGCATACAGCTAAATGCTCTGATTGCGGCCAGGAAACTGAAGTACCTTTCGTGCCAGACCCAGACAGACCTGTGTACTGCAGGGAATGCCTACCAAACCACAGACAAAAAAGATTTTAATTCAAAGTAAGTTAGGTTAAAATAGATTTTTTCTATTATAACCTACACTTATGATTTTTCATTATTTACTTAACCCTTAATTGAAAATACAATAAAAATATCAATTTTGCCGGTATTTACTTTATTATGGTTGAAGAGCTGGAAGTCACACTTATTAAAAAACTGGAATACAAGCGTATCGATTGTACCTGCGGTGTGGCTGTAATGCCAAAAGACCCTACTCCTGAATTGAGTGAAGCTATTAAAGGAATTACACGAAAATTCGATGCCAAATTCCGAATTCTGGATATAAATGTCCATCCAGATGTTGTATTGAAATATCACATCAAGACACTACCATGTGTATTAATTGATGGAAAAACATACCAGGCTGACGCTGAGGTTGTGAATAAGGTTCTTGCTGAAATTGTTGGTTAAGCTGAAATGTCGATTTATATTGGAAATTAGGCATTTGAATATATATGTGTTTAAAAAATATAATCACCCCTATATTTCAACTGGAAACTATATATAAATATAAATAATTATGATAATCTACTCTAGCCAGTAGCGGGCTGCACACGTATGGAACCCTTCGGGTGCCATACGTGGACGAAAAAATATTAAATCAATTTTATTCGAATATCTCAGGAACGATCCTGTGTGCCACTTCACTATATGCACTTGCCAGATCGCCCTTGTCGAACCTGAACAC
Source organism: Candidatus Nanoarchaeia archaeon (assembly GCA_035530415.1). Taxonomy (GTDB): domain Archaea; phylum Halobacteriota; class Methanosarcinia; order Methanosarcinales; family Methanocomedenaceae; genus Kmv04. The sequence continues at coordinate 1,167 of DATKUV010000123.1, forward strand.
GTCCTTGTCCAATGATTGCCCGGTTTTTTTATCCCACAACCGGCAGGTATCACATGAGATCTCATCTCCCAGCACGATCTCGTTGCCCCTGCGCCCGAACTCAAGTTTGAAATCAGGCAATATAAGTCCCAGTTCATCCAGATATGGTTTTAGGATTTCATTGATCTTAAGTGCTGTTTCGCGTATCTCTGCCATTTCTTCCCTGGTGGCCAGGCCCAATGCTACCGCTATATCTTCGTTCAACATGGGGTCATGTCGCTGGTCATCTTTATAGTCCAGCACGATTACAGGGGGGTTAAGAGGCTGCCCTTCTTCAAAGGGATACTTCTTGGTTATTGAACCGGCCGCGATATTTCGCACAATAACCTCGACCAGTATGATCTTAATATTATCAACCAGCATCTCATTACCAGATATCATCTCTTTGAAATGGGTTTTGATGCCCTTTTCTTCGAGAAGTTCAAGTAATTTTCTTGATATTTGGGCATTATAATAGCCTTTATTTGGGACTTCACTCTTTTTTGCCCTATCAAAAGCAGTAAGGCTGTCCCTGAATTCCACTATGAGCAGATCGGGATCTTCGGTCTTAAAAACAGTCTTTGCTTTTCCAGAATATAACATGTCCAGTTTCTTCATTAAACCATCCTCGCTCAGGAAGAGGTTGAATTCATAGTATTTAAAGGATATAATATTAACTATAAAGGTAGACGAAATCGAAAAATGACAGTGGTTCCATAATCGTCTTAAACAAAAAGTCAATATCCCATAGCACTCGGTTCATCCCCGCCGTGCCAGCTCAGTCTCGGCCTCATCTGGACCACATGGGATGCTTCAGAAGTATCATCCACTATAAATGCCACACCTTTTCCGTCACCCATCTTGCGTATAGAATCTGCTATCCCGCGATGCATGTAGGTTGGGCGAATACTTTCCAATGCACTGATATCATCCTGGGATGTTAGCCGATGACATATTATGAGATCACTCTGGCTCAGCACGTCGGGATGCAGGGCCGAAGGTCGCTGGGTCGCCAGTACCAGTGACAACCCAGGCTGCCTGCCCTGCCTGAGCCATTCATTGACAAGTACGTCCCCTGCCGGATTGCTGCCGGTTTGGGGTAGGAACAGATGGGCCTCATCCACGAACATCCAGACTATAGGCACTGTGGTGACACTGCTGCCTGTCATCCTGTTGATCTCATACTGGCGGCGGGCATGTATTCGCTCTTGATAAATTCTTTTGGCAATTATTTCTACTATAATGGACTGAATTCCTTCATCAGATAAGCTGCTCAGGTCTATTACCGAGGTACCTCCGGGACGGATGATCTCGTTAATATCAAGTCCTTCCTTTTCAAAAAGTCCCCAACCCTGTGCTGCTCCAAGATAATTACGTGCTGCCAGTTTTGTATCATGATCAGCATAAGGGTCTGAATCGATACGATTTAACATCCCATTCAGAGAGAAACCATCCCCCCCTTCAGTTAGATCCTGGATAATTCTGGTGATCAGCACTCCCAAAGGATGTACTGAACTGACACTGAACAGGGTGCACCAGTCAGATCCGGACAGGTCACTGGCAGCAATAGTGAGACATTTGACTTCTATCCCCATATCGACATATTTATCAAGACTGCTTTTTGGAACAAAGGTCTGTATATCCAGTGCATGGGGTCTAAGACCCCATTTTGAAAGGCTGGCCTCTTCTTTTGTATTGGCGTTGGCCAATGTCCAGAAGATACCCATGCTGTCCACGATGACAGATGCAATATTATCAGAAACTGGCGGCTTCTGCAATGCCAGCTCCTCGACCAGTGTACCCATTGTATATGATTTGCCATACCCCCGCTTCCCGCAAATAAGCACAACATGGGGTCCCAGGCAGTCGATATACACATCAGACCCGGTAGACCCGTCTATGGCAAGATACCGTCCTACTTTGAGTAGACCTGAACTGGAATCTTCATGTCTCCTTCCCAGGACATATTGCTTAGTAGTCACTCCGCTACTTTGTAAATCAAAACTCTCAGACCCTTTCATATAGGAAACTAGACTGGATGAGTCATACTTAAATATTTTGTAATGATCAGGGAATATTTATAATTCAGATTGAACTGTTCCTGAGTTCCTTTCAAATCTCTTTTTCACTGAACTATTCTTACCCCGTTCCCATTCATACCTGGTCTTTGTCTCCTCGAATATGGACAGCAGGTCATCTAACCGTCCACATACCTGTGGACGAAGTTCATGCTCGTCCCGGGATGCGATCTCATGCACTTCTCGCCTGACAATCTCCTTTTCATCCATATCGATCATGCGGCTGGTATCGGGTCTGGATCTGTTGGTTGTTTTAACAGCCTCAATGGCATCCTTCCACTGTTCTGACCAGGGCATCTCCCTTACAGGGGTATGCCTCACACCTGAACGGTTCACATCAATAGCATACACATGGCAGGCCTTCTCGCACGCCCCGCAATTGATGCAGAATTCCTTCACCAAATCTATCTTTTTGTCTGCAGGGATGTACCATGCGTGGGACGGACAGACATTAAAGCAACCGTGGCATCCGATCGGATCGCATTCGGCCAGGTTTTTCTCAATTAATTCAATATCACCTTCAAAGGGTTTCTCAATATCCACTGCTTCATAGGGACAGACTGCCTTGCACCACCCGCACCTGGTGCACTTGTCATCATCAATGGTAACGGTGCCACTGATCTCAGGGACGGGAACCTCCAGTTTCCCTTTCACCTTGATAGCATCTTCCGGACAGAAATCCTCACATATCTTGCAGTAATCACATTTTTCAAGATCGACCAGCAAGTCCTGGAATGGTATCGGATTATCAGGTGTTGGTTCCCTCTCAACAAGTACGAATGCAGGACACAGATCAGCGCACAGGCCACAGAAATTGCATTTATCCAGATCCACAGCGATCTCGCCTTCCTGCCCCTCTTTGAAAGGGGCTATTTCTTCCTTTTTAGGGAATGTAAGCTCTAGTTTAATAGCTTCTTCCCGGCATGCTTTTTCGCATAACAGGCAGGGTAGGCACTTCTCATTGATGATAACTTTTGAATCCAATCTTGGATAATCCTCAAGTTCCAGGATATCCTCACCGTTGACATCCATCCGGACTGCTTTTATTGGGCAGAAACTGGCACACATGCCGCAGAAAGTACATTTTGTCTGGTCAAATATCACAGGAGGTGCATCCATACCTGTAGCTATCTTGAATAGCGGACCAACCTCAATTGCTTTGACCGGGCAAATATCGACACATATCCCACAGCCGTTACACCTCTTATAATCATAGTCCAGTATTTTTTTAGATTTGTCAGCAGTTTGGGTATAAATGAGATGGGAATCCTGAACATCCATTTCAACTTTAACGTCAAGGCCGCTGTCTGCAGGATCTATTTTAGCTTCTTCAGACATTTATTAAGCCGTTTATAATAAGAAATGTATATAAATTCAGTGTAAATTATTTTAATCGCTAAAATAGAATATGGGTGGTCTATCTACCACCCGCGGGTTTGCAGGATCTCTTCTTCAGGGATGCTGCCAATGCTAATACCCTTCATAGAGTTTCCAAGACCTTTGGAGATCTCGGCTAATATTTCAGGTTTATCGAAATTATTCACAGCTTCCACAATAGCAGAAGCCATCAGGGGCGGGTTCTCTGACTTGAAGATACCGCTGCCTACGAACACGCCGTCTACTTTCAGTTTCATCATTAATGCCGCATCAGCAGGTGTGGCTATCCCACCTGCTGCGAAATTGACCACCGGAAGGCGCTGTCGCTCGGCAGTCTCCAACACCAGTTCCGAAGGTGCTTCGATCTCCCTGGCGATGTGTTCTATCTCCATTCTATCAAGACCTTTCAGCTTCCCGATCTGTTCATTGATCTGCCGCATATGACGTACGGCCTCTGCCACATCACCGGTGCCTGCTTCACCTTTAGTGCGTATCATGGCCGCGCCTTCATGTATCCTGCGCAGTGCCTCACCAAGGTCTCTGGCTCCGCAAACGAATGGAATCGTAAAGTTTCTCTTGTCAATATGATATTTAACGTCAGCAGGAGTGAGCACTTCAGATTCGTCCACCATATCTACTCCCAGAGCTTCCAGTATTTCTGCTTCAACAAAATGGCCTATCCGTGCTTTTGCCATAACAGGAATCGTAACTGTATCAATGATGTCAGCAATAATCTGAGGATCGGCCATCCTGGCCACTCCACCTGCTTTTCTAATATCGGATGGGACCATATGTAAAGCCATGACAGCTACAGCACCCGCATCTTCAGCAATACGTGCTTCTTCTGGATTTGTCACGTCCATAATAACGCCCCCTTTTTGCATTTGGGCAAACCCACGCTTTAGTAATTCAGTGCCGTGTCGTAATTTTTCAAGTTCCATTTACATCAACCTGTGGTTTAGATAGTATTCATATCTATTATCTTTATGTTTTGTTTTGTTTTTTGATTGTTTAAAGTTGAATTTAGCATATATATACTGTGAGATAAATCTTGCTTTTTTTGCATTGGAATGATTTTAGTTGGATATGTGGCTGTTCTTTTGATCATTCCATCAACAAGACTGAGTTCTGAGGGATGCCATTAAGTATGACGTTTCAGTTTTCTTTGAAACTCAAGTCTGAAGAAAAGCTACAACCTGAAACCGTAGATGATGTGCTCCTGATGAGCCAGAGGGGGGAAATCTCTGGTGGATGAATACATAAGAATTTTAAATGAGGAGTGAGTTTTATGAATGAACTCAATAATGCTACGGAAAGAAACCTATCGGTCATTTTGGAGTTTAGAAAATTACACACACAATGTCAACGAGAACCAAAAATGACATGTCATCCGAAAATTCAATTTACACAAATGAGATGCTTTCCACATGGTAACAATTAAACCTTTCAAAGCCACAATATTAAATCCTGAAATATCAGATAGGGAGAAGTTGATTTGCCCTGTTTATGACACTATAGACGAACGGGAATATGACAGGTATGGCAGTGAAAAAAATAATGTCATTCATGTTACTACCCGTAAAAAAAGTACAAACAGCAGCGAATTCATAGCAGATGCCAGGCAGCATTTAGACCGTTTTTTTAAAGATAGAGTTTTAACAGAACTGGAACATCCTGCATTTTATATCTATGGTATCAGGTACATCCTGCCGGATGAGGTCATGGGCCAGATACCTGACTCAGCAAAAAGTGATGTGTATTTTGCTTTTGGTCTGATGGCTCTTGTGAAAGTTGAGGGACTTGGGGAGGGAAATATTGTCGGGCATGAGAAAATATTTGAAAAACATTCTGTTGAGCGAATTGAATTGATGCGGGCATGTCAAATGAATTTCGCGCCCATAGCATCTGAATACAATATGCCCGGGCATGAAATTAATAACCTTTTTGAACAATATCTAGGATTTAAAAGACCTGATCTAGTAATACGGGATGAAATACCTCCGTTATTGGATATTACATTAAATGGCAACCGACATCTATTATGGGAAATTACAGATGATGATCTGATCAAACAGATACAGGAACTCATGGCTGATGAAAAGGTTTTGATCCTTGATGGGCACCATCGTTATAATGCCACTCATAAACTGTGTATTCAGGATGGTGTTGATTATACTATGATGATGTTCATGGATGGGGGGGATCGCGCTCTGCTTTTGTTGCCGTGGCATCGTTGTATCAGGGGGATGGATGCTGACAGACTGATGCAACAATTGAGTCGATATTATGAGGTCATCTGGCAGGGGGATGATGATGATGAGGAATTTTATAAAATCATGAATGCCAGAGATGATCCGTATGATGTAAAAATCGGATGGTATGAGGGTAATGGCTTTTCAATATTCAGGGCACAAAAGGATGAAGTGAAGAAACTTTCTGATAGTGTGGGTGAAAGGGTAGGTCTTGATTATATCTCGCTTAATGAATGGATAATAGGCCCATGTATGGATGGAAATAATGTGAATAACCTGGCTTTTTGTGACAGCGTGACCGAAGCTGTGAAAAAGGTGGATGAACAGGGTTTTTATTGTACATTCCTGATGCGGGCACTTTCTATAAATGAAGTTGAACATAAGGCTCACGTGGAAATGAAGAATTTTCCGCAAAAATCGACTCTTTTTGTCCCTAAAGTTGCAGAAGGAATAATTATGAGGCGGTTCGGAAAATAATCTACTGACATGTGTAAAATATTGTTCCAATATCTATTTTTTCAGTAACATATTTTTCATGATTGCTCAATATATTAAAAAATTCATTCTACTGAATGTGATATGGGAAAAGTATAAGTTTGATATCTAACAGGGTATCAATATTCACAGCAAGGTGTATAAAATGTCAAAAATAATGCATGCGCAGATGGTTATAATGGAAGATGACCTCGTTCTGCTTAAGAAAAAAACTGGTGAAAAAAACACTAAGGATGCTCTCGCCAAAGCGGTAGCTCATTATCTTGAATGCGAATACACGCAGGAATCAGATATGTGGGCAAGAAAACTAGAAAAGGCAATAAAAAAGAAGAAATTGGAGTGATGTGAAAATGAAAGCAAATAGAAAGTTTATGGACGAGGAAGCTGTATCACCGGTTATTGGTGTTATCCTGATGGTCGCTATTACAGTTATTCTGGCAGCAGTCATTGCATCCTTCGTCTTTGGAATGAGCAGTAGCTTGAAGAGGACTTATATTGTTGGTGCAACAGCATCACAAACAAATGCATCTGCTATAGCTATAACTTATTCTGGTGGACCAGACCACTCTGCATTAACATCCCTTAGCTATTCAGTTAAAAATGGAGCAGCATATAACAATACAAACCCGATATCTGTGGGGTATACCCAAGTTGATAATAATGGCACAGCCGGGCGAGACCATGTAGTTGTAGTTGGCACATTTATTGACGGTACTTCCCAGATTATCTTAGACACCTATGTGTGATACTTCAGTATCACATTTTTTTTATTAAAGTATAATTATCCCTTTAAACTTATGGAATTATTATGAAATCTCTTCGAGAATTATCTATTACAGGGATTTCCACATAAATAAATCTCTCTTAATTTATCTTCCCACTAGTCAGAAATCGTATTCAATGGCCCACATTCATTTCTTATATGCAACTACTTTTTAGCTCTGTTATGCAAAAATGCACTATGAACGGTTTTTCCCATCCATCTAAAAATTAAACGTTCATCAAACAACCCATCGCCCTCTTTTTACTCAGACATACAATTATTTTTTCATTGTGGTTATATATTCTACCCCATCCTTGAATGAACTCCTTATACAACGTTTCAGGTTCACTATTTTCATAACCACGCAAATTTTTCGCCATCAATTGGTAAAGTATATATGCAATTTGCGTTAAAAATGTATCAAAATCAATCTAAATACTGAGATCAGATGCGAGCTGATTGATATCAAAAAACTTTGTTTCTGTTTTAATTCCAAGTTCAATCAACACCGATTTTCGCAGACCGTTTGACCGTCGAAATTAAGTATTATATAAGAAAAATTTATTTAATTAGAAGCTACAGGATATAGTGAGACTGTCGGAAAAGTCCATTTTTTGATAGTTTCAAATTAGGCACTTTTCAGGTACTTTTCCGACAATCTCATAGTAAATAAACAACTAACTCAAAACTAACTTCCGGAGTTCGTACAAGTTCGTTCAGTTCGTTGCTAAATATTATCTACTCCCTGATGGCGATTATCACTGGCGTGCCGAGCAAAGCTCATATTCGCCAGCTGGTGAAAATCCAGCCTGGTAACTGGCTGATGTGAAGCTGGGGGATGGGATACCAGGCCACAACGGAAGTGAAGGTTATAAGCCCCGAAATATCGCTGATCTTGGAAGCCGACGTTATCAGTGTAACGGAAGGTAGCATTCACACCACAATTAGTCTGAATCTTCTGTATTGGAACATAGCAGGGAGCTCTGGGACACGGCAAGGTGATGTGAGTCCAACGGGGTCTAAGACCGTAGCATGGTATCAAAAGGAGACTATGTGAACTCGGGCGGGCGGGTATGCTCTCCCACAGGAGTATGCGCTGTCAAGCCTATGAACGGCAAGATGGTGCCGCTGTGGCAGACAGGTATGACCTCAGCAGGTATATCCATGTTCTCAAGGGCTCGTTTGG
>DATKUV010000124.1:0-3090 GCA_035530415.1 Candidatus Nanoarchaeia archaeon
GAATACCAGAGGATCAAGATACACAGTTTCTTTGAGTTCCCACATACTTCATGCGGTTGTTTTGAGGTAGTAGGCTTCTATATACCCGAACTTGACGGAATAGGCTGGGTAGATCGGGATTACGCAGATATGGCACCTAACGGCCTGCCCTTTAGTACCATGGCAGGACAGACCGGTGGCGGAAAACAGGTCATGGGTTTCTTGGGTGTAGGTATTAACTATTTCCGCTCCCCAAAATTCATTCAGTCAGATGGTGGTTGGAACCGTGTGGTCTGGATGCCCAAGAACCTGAAAGATAAAATTATGAACGATATCCCTGAAGATATTGTTGACAAGGTGGCTACTGAAGAAGATGCCAGGGATCTGGATACTTTGAAGGCATTTTTGATTGAAAAAGGTCATCCTATTGTAGAAAAATGGGTGCCTGAAGAAAAGGAAGAACCAGAGATGGAAGCTGCTTCAGTTCCGATGCCTACTATGAACATGCCAGCATTCGACCCGGCTATGATGCAGAATATGGCTGCAATGGGCGGTGGTGGCGGTATCAAGGTGACATTGAAGAACGCCAAAATCACCATAGAGAGGATAGTTCTGAGTAGTAAGAAATAACTGTTGAGGTGACTGTGAAAGTCGTAGCTATTACAGGCAAAGGAGGTACAGGCAAGACCGCAGTTGCAGCTATGCTTATCAGGAAACTGGTGAGCAAGGATAAGACAATTCTTGCCATCGACGCCGACCCTGATTCAAACCTGCCTGAAGTTCTTGGAGATGAGGTAGAGCAGACCGTAGGTGACCAGCGAGAGTTCCTTATGACCCAGAGGGACAATCTACCGCCTGATACTGATAAATCACGGGTACTGGAATCTAAGATATATTCTGTACTTTCCGAGCAGACAGGGTATGACCTGCTTGTTATGGGTCGACCCGAGGGCAAGGGTTGCTACTGTTTTGCAAATAATCTTTTACGGGGAATTATGGATCGTATCATCAAGAACTATGATCTGACCATAGTGGATACGGCTGCCGGACTGGAACATCTGAGCAGGGGTATAATACAGGATGTAAATGAATTAATTGTAGTTACTGATGGTTCAAAACGGGGTCTGCATACTGCACAGCGGATCAGAGAGCTTGTGAATGAACTTGATCTGAATATCGAGAAAATGCATGTAGTGCTCAACAAGGTAACACCACAAAACAGCGAACGTCTTCAGGAATATGCCAGGGAGCTGGGACTGGATTTGGCAGGCGTAATACCTTTTGATGAGACCATTGCCCAGTTCGATCTTGAAGGTAGACCACTAAAGGAGCTCCCACCAATGTCCCCGGCAATAGTTGAAATAGAAAATATTATTATTCAATTAGGGCTGTAAGAACTAGACTTTTAATCATGATCATCTGAATAAATTAGGAATAACCGGTGGAATCTTATATGGCAAAAAAACTGAAATTATCTGAACTGGGCAGCATGCTCAGTGACCTGGATGTGGAGGCGTTAGAAGGCGTTCATATTGAAGGTGATATAGAACTTGAACTGGACTCCATGGGCGGACTAAATCCTCAACTATCCTACATGCTGGGACATGAGACTGCGCAGATAGCTCAGCACCTGATAAATATTTCACGATTATTAGGATATCCTGTTGACCAATTGCTGGGTGCAACAGGTCTGGCACCAACTCCTGGTGTGACGAGGCCCCAGGAATTATTGAGGGCAAAGTTCCAGGTAAACAGGATAGAGGAATGGAAAAACCCAATTCAGGAAGTTACCTTCGGGGCCACCTCATCTGACGGCGGCACCCGAAAAAGTACCGTGACCGTAGGCGGCGAGAATGCACTACCCTACTATTTTGATAGTCCAATGCCCCACCGCAACCACATCACAATGGATGTGTTCGATATGCCAATCGGGATGGCAAAAGCTGTGAAGGCAAATTATGAAGATGTAATAGATAGCCCTGCCGAATGGGCCAAGAAAGTGGTCAATGACTTTGGGGCGGATATGGTGACAATCCACCTGATCAGTACTGACCCTATGATCAAGGACACCTCGGCCAGGGAGGCAGCAGAGACCGTGGCCGATGTGCTGCAGGCAGTGGATGTGCCTATTGTGATAGGCGGTAGCGGCAATCCTGAAAAGGACCCTGAAGTCCTGGAAAAGGCAGCCGAAGTAGCAGAAGGTGAGAGAGTATTGCTGGCCAGTGCCAGTCTTAATCTTGATTATGAGCGGATTGCAAAAGCTGCTAATGATTACGGGCATGTTGTCCTGTCATGGACCCAGCTTGAGATCAATGCCCAGAAGGAGTTGAACCGAAAATTGATGAAACAGTGCAAGGTGAAGCGGGAAGATATTATTATGGACCCGACAACTGCTGCACTGGGTTACGGATTGGATTATGCTTATACCAATATGGAGCGCATCCGGTTGGCCGGCCTGATCGGGGACAACGAACTGTCGTTCCCCATGAGCAGCGGTACCACCAATGCCTGGGGAGCCAGGGAAGCATGGATGGTTGGTTCACCCCTGAAAGAAGACAGTGATTGGGGACCCAGGGAATACAGGGGTCCTATCTGGGAGATCGTCACCGGACTGACCCTGGCTCTTGCAGGGAACGACCTTTTCATGATGATGCACCCTGGTGCAGTAGCTGTATTGAAGGAGATCACTCAGAGCCTGCATGGTTCACTTGACAGGGATGCTATAGATATCTCAAATTGGGTCAGTGCGGAGGTGTGAAAATGAAAATAAACAGTCCATTGGAAGTTTATAAGTACCTGCCCCAAACGAATTGTAGTGATTGTGGTGAGGCCACATGTATGGCTTTTGCATCCCATCTCATAGACCGCTCATTAAAACTGGAAGATTGTAAACCTATATTAGAGGATAAATTCAAGAAAAAATATCTTGAACTCGGCGAATTGATGGCTCCTGAGATCAGGGAAGTGATTATCGGTGTGGGCGAAAAGGCGGTGGCTGTTGGTGGTGACGATGTGCTGTATAGGCATCAGCTGACTTTCTTTGACCAGCCTGCCTTTGCTATTGATGTATGGGATACCATGCCTGAGGATGAATTGATCGAAAGGGTCAAA
>DATKUV010000125.1:0-3067 GCA_035530415.1 Candidatus Nanoarchaeia archaeon
AGTATCAGCAAATACCATGGCGAACTATATTTCTTCCAGGCCATTCACCAGGAATCGGATGTTGTGCCGGAAAATGTGGATGCCATAAGGGCCATGTGCGAGCTGGAATCAGATGGAGCCAGATCCATTGAAAAGACCAATAAGACAATGGGGATAGGTAAGTAGGCCTACCCTTTCATTCTATTAACTTGTCATGCAAGGTCGAATTCCTGAACTTGTGGTTGGTGTTCGAAACCGGTCCGCCTTTACAGCAGGTAAAGATTATGCAGATGCAGTTTATTTTTCAGTAGACAGGTTTAGTCTCAGAGCCAGGGCCAAAGAAATAACCCTGGATAACCTTGAAGAGTTTGTTGGCTATATAAAAGAGTGCAGCCTTAAATCATATCTTGTAATCAATACAGTAATATATCCTGAAGATCTACCCGCCGTTAATACAATTTTAGATGCTGCAAATAATGCCCAGGTTGATGCCGTTATTGCATGGGACCCAGCAGTAATTCAGGCAGCATTGGATCGTGGAATCAGGGTCCATATATCTACCCAGGCCAATGTTTCCAACTGGCAGGCGGCCGAATTCTACCGAAAACTGGGGGCCAGCCGTGTGGTATTATCAAGGGAGTTAAGCCTTAAGCAGATCAAGGACATCAGGCAGCATACATCAATAGAACTTGAAGTATTCGTGCACGGCGCCATGTGCCAGGCGATCTCCGGACGGTGTTACCTGTCAGCATACCTGCTGGGAAAATCGGCTAACTGCGGCGAATGTAATCAACCCTGCCGTTGGCAGTGGACATTGAACGGGGAAGACGGGGTGCAGGTCGAGTTGGGAGGAAAATATCTGCTAAGTTCTAAAGACCTGTGCATGATAGAACATATTCCAGAACTGATTGAGACTGGAGTAGATGCATTCAAGATCGAGGGCAGGCTGCGCAATACAAGTTACACTTCCACTGTTTCCAGATGTTACCGACAGGCACTTGAAGCATATGAAAACAGTTCATATACCATCCTAAAAGCCAGGGAATGGAAACAAGAATTGAATGATGTTTATAACAGGGGGTTTTCCACAGGATTTTATTTTGGGGTACCAGGACCAGATGGACAGGCTATAGAAGCTGATATGAATGCATCCTCTGTACAGCGTCAGGCTGTGGGTGTGGTGCTGAACTATTACTCAAAACAGGGTGCTGCCGCTGTTAGGTTGCTGGAACAGGGACTTGCTCTAGGAGATGTAATCGTTATTGAGGGGACAAATACTTATGTAGAGCAAAAGGTAGAGTCATTGCAAATTGGGGAGAAATCGGTCCGGAAAGCCTTGAAAGGTGACGAGGTGGGCCTGGGCGTGACGGGAAGGGTCAGGAAAAATGATCGAGTGTACAGGGTAAAAAATTGTTGAGGTAATAACATGGGTTCAGCATCGCTAAAAGTCAGTGGAGGCAAAATGGTCAATACAAAGGTGGAACTGCATAATGACAGTATCATATCAGTACAGTTCACAGGAGATTTCTTCCTGCACCCTGAGGAGCTCATTGAAGTGATCGAATCGTCGCTGATCGGGAAAAGATTAGATGAAGATGACCTGGCACAGACCATTAATTACGTTCTTCAGGAACACAACGCGCAGCTTATCGGTGCATCGGGACAGGACTTTGCCCGGGTTATCATGGAGGCTTCTCAATGAAATGGCGGGTAATCCCTCTGGAAATCCATGATGCTGCAACGGCCATGGCACTGGATGAGGCTGCCAGTGAAGCTGTCAGGCTGGGCGGTCCCCCTACAATCCGGTTCTATCGCTGGCTGCCGTCAGCTGTTTCCATCGGATATTTCCAGAGCATGGAGGCTGAGGTAAATCTGGATGCGTGCAGGCGGCTGGGTGTGGACCAGGTCCGCAGGCGTACCGGCGGCGGGACAGTGTATCATGATCACGATGGCGAGATCACGTATTCGGTGATAGCTCCTGAATCGTTTTTTGGTAAAGATATTATTGCATCGTACAACCTTATCTGCGGCTGGATCGTGGAAGCTTTTTCACAACTCGGGATCTGTGCAGAATTCAAGCCAATCAATGATATTGTCACCCAGGGAAAAAAGATATCAGGTAATGCTCAGACCCGCAGGAACAAGGTGCTGCTCCAGCACGGGACGATCCTGTACGATCTGGATGTGAAGAGGATGTTCTCAGTACTTAGGGTGTCTGAGGAAAAGATATCAGACAAGATGATCGCCGCTGTTGAGGACCGTGTTACCTGCGTCAGGAAGGTGAGTAATGCCACACGGGATGAAACGTATCAGGCACTCTGTGAGGCATTTACAAAAGATAAAGACTTCTATGAAGGGGAATGGACTGAAAAAGAATTAGCTTATACTAAAGAACTGGCAAAAACAAAATATTCTACAAGAGACTGGAATTTCCAGCGCTAATGTTATGCTACACTTTTCTCGTACATCTCAGCAGCATTAAAACTACTTCTCACAAACGGTCCTGAAGAGCAGATAAAACCTATTTCTTCGGCCATTTTCCCATATTCCGAGAATTCTGCAGGCGTTACATAACTGGATACTTGTATCTGGTTTTGTGATGGTCTCAAATACTGTCCCAGTGTCAACATATCCACACGAGCGTCTCGAAGGTCATGCATGGTTCTAATTACTTCCTCATCGGTCTCCCCGATACCCAACATTAATGAGGATTTGGTCTTTATACTTCCATCAAGCCTTTTTGCTTCTTGAAGTACTTGAAGGCTTTTCTCATAACTTGCCCGACGATCCCTTATTTCAGGTGTAAGGCGACTGACCACCTCTATATTATGTCCGATGACATCCGGTCCTGAAGCTACTACTGTTTCAAGGTCATTTCCCATATAGTCAGGGATCAGTACTTCCACCATGGTCCCTATTTTCCTGACCTCTTCTACACAACTGGCAAAATGTCCAGCTCCTTTGTCAACCAGATCATCCCTGTCCACTGAAGTTATCACCACATATTTCAGTGATAATCGTTCTACAGCTTCAGCGAGTCTGAAAGGTTCAGTGGGATCTAAGTTATCAGGTTTTCCTTTTTGTACGG
>DATKUV010000126.1:0-3084 GCA_035530415.1 Candidatus Nanoarchaeia archaeon
CTTTCCACCTATCCCTGATAATAAGGTTGCGAGTATCGGTAGCACATTTCCCCCTTTTTTATGATATACCAAAAATCTTTGATGCAATAACGGCTAAGAACCCTCCCAGAAGGCCTGAGCCGGCGCTGGTTGCACGATTAATTTTCCCAGACTTCCTTATGGCACCATTCAGTTTAAAGTGCATGTCATCGTGAATAGCGTGCTTTTCTTTAAGACTATCGACAATATCATTAATAGAGTCAAAAAGTATAAGGTTCTGTGTCGAATTATCTGCTTTCCTAAATGTTTCTCTACTTACTTCCATCCTTCAAAATTCCGGTCTTGATCATGAGCACCAGCTTCTCGGGCTCGATCGCCGCCGTTAATTCCTTTCTATCTATGGTTTTAAAATCAACATCAGTATCCTTGTCCAATAGTTCATCGAACTTTTTCTTGTAGGCAGCCTGTGCCTCGATGACCTCTTTGTGTTCCTCGTTGAAAGCTTCGACAGCCTTGCTGATCGCGTCCGCCCTGTCGGCCGGTATCGAAAATGATCCGTCTGCCTGCCGCTGGCCTCCTCCGTTTATGATGAGGTCAGAGCGTAGTTGCTCGGCTTTATCAAACCCGTCAACGGATTTATAGGATTTACGAATTTTTTCGACAATCCCATTAGAAAGAATCACATTAGATGCTATCTTGTATGCGACTTCAGGATCCAACCTAACTTTCATTAACGAACCGAATGCAGCATCAAGCCCAAAAACTTCTGATCTTTTGATTTTCATTGTTTTACCCCCCCGGTTTTTCATATTTATTAACATCATTATACTCGCAGTGTAAAGTAATTATGGCGGAACGACTGTTCCAGAAACTATTTCAACACCCAGTATATCCCCTACTACCTGCGAATTGTTTTCCTGTTCAAGAAAGAGCTGTATACTCAAGTCTGCAGAACTGTTACCAATGGAACGTGTTCCAGCTGATCCGTTCCATTCCCACCTTTCAGCCACTGCATCCCACTGAGAACACGTGATTGAACCTGATGTTCGTATCAATCTAAGAACACCGCTCGAACCTGCTTCTGCATACGTTTCTGATCCTGCGGCATTACCCTGGCTCGAAAACCCATCGGTTCCTCCAGATGTATATAATCGAGATATTCGAGCAACTTCAGCAGGTGCAGATGTAAACAGTTGAAATATTGGAAAATAACATCCAGCATCCGTAGGCGCATCCCATACTAAATTTGCGAATGATACCTTTATTTGAAAATCTCCACTTAAGGTAAAGCGTGATTTTAGTACCGTTTGATAATTATTATCTCCTCCACCAGAATCATAATGCCAGTCGTTTGAAACTATTGAAGCATACCCACCATCGTTTTGTGTTAATGTCCAGACAATCGGGTTTGGGTCTGTTCCATCAACTCCGGTAAAATCATCACCTGTGAAGCCTGCCCAGTCGTAAGGCGGGACAACCGTTCCAGAATTTATGACTACATTATCAATTGTTCCTGCAACATCTTCTCCACTTTCTTGCTCCCAGTAAACACTGAAATACATATCAGTACTAAAGCTGCTGTCAACAGTCCTGCCATCAGAATCCCCATCCCATTCCCATTGACCATTGTCCCAATAAAAAACTTTAAGTACTCCACTGACCCTTGTAAACCGTAACTGCCCGCTTGCATCTGCGGGGCCGGCTTGAGCACCTCCAACATCGGTTCCGTTTGACCAATATTGGTCTTTGCTGGAACTTCTTCCCCTGCCAATGTATCCTTTGTAAGTCTCACTATCTACTCCATATATATAGATGAGTGGGCAGTAATGAGTTCCTGGCGGTTCAGTAAATGTAGGACAAGTAAAGTCAAGTTGAATATCAAAATCCCCTGAGAATTGAAATTTACTTTGAACAAGAGCGTCAATTTGTGGAGATGAGATTGCAGTTGCATCAAATTCAAGTTTATTACTTACTATTTGCAAAACATTACTTATGTCAGTAGTTTTCCAGAATGCTAAATTGGGAGCATATCCATCATCTCCGGTAAAATCATCACCTGTGAAGTCTGCCCAGTCGTGAGGCGGGACAACCGTTCCAGAATTTATAGTGAAATTATCCATGTTAGCAGTTAATGTGCCACCCGTGCCACAATTAAAATTCAAAGTTATATAGACATTATTCGTATTGCCTGCATGGACAGTCCAACCCTCCGTACCACCATCATATTCCCACCGCGCATTACCAGCATGCCAATGCCAAACTTTAATGACTCCGCTTACCCTTGTCATCCTCAACTTGCCCTCGGTTTCAGAAGAAGCAAAGAAGTCAGCAGCAATCACCTCACCTAAACTTATAATATTGTCAACACCAAGGTAGGTTCTGGCTCGTGAAATTTGTCCAAGGTGCGTGTCGGTCGTTGCTTCGTAAACTAACATTTGAGCAGCATAAAGAGTAGCACTTGAAGGGGTTCCTATAGAAAGATCGCTAAAGTCAACTTGAACATCAAAATCCCCAGACAAGTTAAATTTACCCAAGTTGTTACACTTCTCCCCAGAAGTTCCAACAAAATTCAATTTATTACTTTGTATTGTGGCATCTTTGTTAGCAGTTTCAGCTTGCACCCATATTGCTGCATTTGGTAAATCTCCATCAGTGCCAGTGAAGTCATCTCCAGTGAAGCCTGCCCAGTCGAACGACGACGAAATTCCATTTATATTTATTATGTCTCCAAGTGAAATATTATTCACCTTAACAAGGTCAGATGTAGTTGTAGAATTAAGTTCAACTATATTAGACATTTATACCTCTATATAAGTTTTGTCTGGATCGAAAAAGATACTGTCAGCTGTCAGCGCATATCCCATTATCCTCACTATCGCACCGCTTGTGGTCGGCGCCGTCTCTGTGAGCTGGCCGGCCGTCTCGCTTAGATATAGAGTTGCCCCTGGAGTCCAGTTCCAGGTGCCTGCGTCCTGGAAGGTTCCCCGGGTAAGCAGTATTTTATCTCCGGTGCCGGCTGCCGTCGCCAGGACAACCATTCCGCCGGCCGTTGCTTCGGCGCTCGCATCTCCGTCATCGAAACTTCCATCTGCACCAAGAAGAAGG
>DATKUV010000127.1:0-26166 GCA_035530415.1 Candidatus Nanoarchaeia archaeon
ATCATAGATTGAGTCTCATGGTCAGTCTTTAACAGAGATAATGCATCCGGGATTTGTTTACTCGTTTCCGCGATTTCTTTTGCCATTCCCTGATCAAGCACAAAGCTGCATAGTGAACAGAATCGATCAGAAGGTTTTAGAACATTATTACATCGTGGACAATGTTCGAGTGTAACCTGTCGTTTATTCTCGGTCTTGCCGAATAAATTATTCATTTAAAACCCAACTTCAACCAAAAGTAATAACAAAATCTATTTTACACAACATCTTTATTAGACGCTGACAATGGAGATTAACACATGAAGTTCCAAAAACCCAGGGGTACCAGAGACTTCCTGCCAGAGGATAACCGCAAGAGACGATTTTATGAGAACAGGCTGCGGGATGTGGCAACCAGATGGGGATATCAGGAGATCAAAACCCCCATATTCGAAAGCATTGATCTGTTCACTGTAAAATCCGGCGAAGGTATCCTGGGGGAGCTCTACAATTTTAAAGACAAGGGCGACCGCGAGATGGCACTTAGACCTGAACTCACCGCACCTGTGATGAGGATGTATGTCAATGAACTTCAGAGGACGCCTAAACCAGTAAAACTCTATTATTTTGAGAACTGTTTCAGGTACGAACGCCCTCAGAAAGGAAGGTTCAGGGAATTCTGGCAGTTTGGTGCCGAATTGATCGGAAGTCCAAAGCCAGAAGCCGATGCAGAGGTTATTGCCCTGGCCTGCAGGATGTTAAAGGCAGCAGGGGTTGAGGGAGAACTGCATGTAGGACATCTTGGTATTATCAGGACTTTACTGCAGGGATTGGACGATGTGGTACAGGGTCAGATCATGAGGCTGGTAGATAAGAAGGATGACAAGGGACTTGAGGATTATCTTGAAGAGATTGATGCAGATATTGATATGAGGGAAAAGCTATTCGAGCTTATAGGACTGAGAGGGAGTGAAGCCGTGACAGAGGCCAGGAACATTGTAGGAGATATAGAAGACCTGAATATCTTCCAGGAACTACTGAACCTGCTGGATGTGTACGGCCTGGAATACACCATCAATTTTGGGATTGCCAGGGGCCTGGATTACTATACAGGCATGGTATTTGAGATATACTCGAGCGGGCTTGGAGCCCAGAACCAGGTATGCGGCGGCGGTTCGTATAGGCTTGCCAAATTGTTTGGCGGGGAGGATGTTGCTTCCACTGGTTTTGGCCTTGGATTTGACAGGGTTATGGAAGTATGTACCATCGATGTACCTGTGGAATATAAAGTGGTTGTGGTTTCTTTTGAAGAGACCCGTGATGAGGCAATGCGTATTACAGCCATGCTCAGGGAACACCTGATAGTTGACATGGATGTAATGGGCAGAAGCTTTGGTGCCCAGTTAAAATATGCCAACACCAAAGGAGCTAAATGGGCTATAATAGCTGGTGAAGATGAAATATCACAGGGCAAAGTAAGTCTTAAGAACATGGAGACTGGAAATCAGGAACTGGTAAATATTGATGAACTGGTTCAAAAAATAAAATCCTGATGTTCTATATAATATCAAGTGGGATTGAACCGTTATGAACACATGTAGCTACTATTACCCCTTCCAACCCGATATCTTTTAAGAGACTAATATCCTTCATGTTCCTTATGCCGCCACCCAATAATATATTGTGATTGGAATGATCCACGACCTCTTTTAAGAAGTTAGTATTTATCCCGCTTGAGGTTCCTACTTTACTCAATTCCAGTATTATCAGGTCATCAATATCATAGCTGTTCAACATCTGAACCAACTCGATAGGTGGAATGTTAAATTTTGGTTCATTTGTAAGTATCTTGTCACCTACAATATCAATACTCATATTTATGGATCTTGGGTAGAAACTGCAAGCCTCATTTAACAAGCTTTCAGTTCCTGTTTCTGTACCTAATACGACTGAATTTGCGAGCTCCTGGCCAAGATGAATCTCATCCATAGTCGAAGCTCCCAGATCAAGCATGGATTTTACCTTCCATCCCACTTTTTTAATAACCTCATCATTGTTACCTGTGCCTCTCAGCCTGTTGAGGTCAGCTATGTAGACTTCACGGGGTGTAAGTTCATTAACAATTGAAATGGGCTCAGATTTTGAACATACACTACTGAATTCATGAATGGATCGATATTTTTCTCTCTCACCCTTTACGGCATGTACTACTTTTCCATTAAAAATGTCCAGAACAAAAATTACACGAAACATAAAATTTGTATTAATTCTTCAGAATAATTCATTTTCATATCGTTTCATATCTGCCAATATGGTTTTTACTATTAAAGTCTTATGATTTGAATAAAAATGATTGGATTTGTCGGGTTGGATAATATAGCAACATATATATTACGACAAAATAGTATCTGGTTTTAACGTCTATGGAGTAACTTTACATGAAACTACTTGTCAGCCCAATCAATATTGATGAAGCGCTAGCTGCTGCAAATGGAGGAGCTGATATCATCGATGTAAAGAACCCTAAAGAAGGGAGTCTGGGAGCCAACTTCCCCTGGGTAATAAGAGCTGTGAAAGAAGCAGTGAACTCAAAATGCCCAATAAGTGCCACCATTGGAGATATGAATTATAAACCCGGCACGGCATCCCTTGCAGCGCTGGGAGCTGCTGTGGCAGGTGCTGAATATGTCAAAGTAGGATTATATGATATCCAGACCAGGGAGCAGGCATTTGATATGGTTGAACATGTTGTGAAATCAGTGAAAGATT
This sequence comes from Candidatus Nanoarchaeia archaeon, assembly GCA_035530415.1. Lineage (GTDB taxonomy): Archaea > Halobacteriota > Methanosarcinia > Methanosarcinales > Methanocomedenaceae > Kmv04. The sequence continues at coordinate 2,749 of DATKUV010000127.1, forward strand.
ATGATCCAAATAAAAAAGTGGTCATTTCCGGTTATTCAGATTATAAACGTATCAATTCCATTGCTCTTAGTGAACTGCCTGCTATTTGTGCAGAATGTGGTGCTGACGTAGTAATGATGGATACTGGCATAAAAGATGGGCGTTCGACTTTCGAGTTCATGTCCCATGAAGAATTATCCCGGTTCGTAACATCAGCCCATGACCTGGGTCTTGAGACCGCTATTGCCGGAACTATCAAATTCGAGGATATTGACCAATTGAATAAGATTGGTCCAGATATTATTGGTGTCAGGGGCTGTGTGTGCGGCGGAGACCGGAATTCGGCAATTCAGCAAGAACTCGTAGAAGCGCTGAAAGCCAGAATGGTCTGACCTTTTTAGGAAATTTCCAAATCCCTGAGTAGTGATATCGGGACAATTCCTTTTTTTGTAAAACCTGAGGACTCATAATATTCATCAAGCATCAGGTCCAGATCTGCCTGCCTTATTGATCTGCCTTCTGTCATCACTCTTTTGGGCAGGGTATCATGAGTTCTGTTAAAGCCTTCACGATTGTTGAAAGCACGGGTAAGTACTGCCAGCCGCTTTCCAATCAGATCGAATTCCTCCCGCTCCATATTAAAACCTGTTGCTGCAATATAGAGATCAAATAGATCATCCATTCCGGCGGCAGCCATTAATAAGAATTTACAGACACCAATTGAATCAAGAATAGCGTTTTGCATCTGCCCTTCCCAGACCTTTGCACCTTTTCCCTCACATTCCAAAGGATTCCCAGTGCCAAATGCTTCCTTGCCGTACATCCAGGGACGAATGTGACATGCACCCCTGTCAGAGACTGCATAGGCCAGGGCCTGTCCTCTTGCAGCCTGGGGCAGGTAAGCAGGGATTTCCAGTCCTTTCACATTCATAGCAAAATCTTCTGAGTTATTCCCGATCTTTTCCGCTGCATCTCTGTTACCATCTGATGCGAATGCTAATGGGCCTTTACTTGCCCCCATCATATGAATGGTCTCGATAAGCGCATCAGCATTCCCGAATGTCAGTTCCAGGCCGCCCGTATCTTTAGAAGTTATTAATCCCCTGCTAAAGCATTCCATCAAAAAGGAGATCGTGCTGCCAGTGCTCATACTGTCTATACCATACGAATCACACAAATGTTCGGCCTGTGTTACCACTGCAGGATCATTTATTCCACAATTGGAACCAAGTAATGTGATGGATTCGAATTCAGGACCGTCGTGTACAAGCCCTTTATACTTGCCATCTTTTATCACAGCCAGGTGACTGCACTGGATAGCACAGCCCCTGCATGATCGTCGTCTGTTTCCACCATCCCATAATTTTTCCATAAATGAAGGACCATTAAGTTTTTCAGAAAGATTGTCATCCCTGCCGGCTGTGTAATTGAGGTTACTTAGGCCACCGGTCTCATTGACAGGATCTACCAGCTGGGAAGTACCCATCTTCCTGAGGGTTTTTGCGCCCGAACTGGTCTTAACCTTATCATATATTCTCTTCCTGGCTGCTTTAAATGCGTCTGGATTTGCAGGTTTGAATCTCTTGTGGCCCGTGACGACTATTGCTTTTAGTCTTTTACTGCCCATTACCGCCCCCAGGCCCCCCCTGGCAGCAGTGCGATACTCGGCAAAAACGCATGCCAGTTTTGCCATGCGCTCTGCAGCAGGCCCGATTGAAAGCACCCTTGCTTCCCTATCAGTTGAATGGCGTTCTTTCAGTATTTTCTGTGTGGAAAATGTATCCTTGCCCCACAGGTTATCAGCAGGCAGGATTTCCACCTGATCGTCAACGATATTGACATACATAGGTGTATCAGACCTCCCGCTGACGATGATGCACAGATAACCGGCAAACCGCAGTTCCGGCCCCCACCAGCCATTGCAGTGACTGTCGTTCCAGGTACCAGTTAGGGGGCTTTTGGCACAAACCGCAAAATTAACGCAGTTTGTCACAGGGGCACCGGTGAGGGGGCCGTTCATGAAGGCGATATGCGCGTTTGGGGATAAGGGGTCGCAATTAGGTTGATTTTCTTGATAGAGGTAGTGGGCTGCCAGGCCTTTGCCACCCATGAACTTGCGGAGGAGGGATGAGGGGATAGATTCTACTGATATTTTTTGTGGGTTAAGATCAATACGGAGCAGTTTGTTCAGCATATCAAAATTTAATGTCCAGATTAAATATAAAAGCTACCTGGTTTTATTATTTACTTATTTCGGGGATGGGTTTTGAAAAAACATACTAACCTGTCAATAAGAAATATCCCTGATTGAATCCTCTTTTAATATTACCGAAAGGAATAACTTCATGTTCCCATCTAAATATAACTCGACAATTCTTGTTGCAGGTACACTTTAATTTACATTCACAATTAAAATTCCTTTTTTTTTGGAATTAACAGCTTTTAATTTGCTACAAAATATTTTTTACAACCCCAGATTTTCAATATTCTTATCATTAATGAAAGTAACTAAGAATTTGATGATAATTGACGTTCATACCCATATTTTTCCTGAAAAGATAGTATCAAAAGCCATACAGGGACCAGGGGTTGGAAACTATGAATATCATGGATATGGATATTGAAATTAAGCATAAAGAAATGATACTGGGCAGTAATGCTGCACGACTATTTGGAATAAATGATGGTGATGAATGTTGAGGACTATTGACTGGAATGATGAAAATGATACTATAATTATGGTTGACCAAACTCTCCTGCCCCAAGAATATAAGATAATCGAGTGCAAAGCTCTTGAACCTCTTTTAGAGGCAATAAAATCACTGAGGGTTCGGGGTGCTCCTGCACTGGGTGCTGCCGGGGGATTCGGGATCGCACTGGCTGCTGCCAAAAGTACTGCGAAGTCAATGGAAGAGCAGATGAATGAGCTGGTTTCTGCCGGGGATATGATAAAGGGGACCAGACCCACTGCTGTGAACCTGGCCTGGGGAGTGGATCGGGTATTGAAAGCTGCAACTGATGCATATGATATTGATAGCATTCGCAAAATCGTGAAACAGGAAGCTAAGGCAATAGCCACCGAGGATATTGAACTTAATAAACGCCTGGGTGAGTATGGTGCCGAACTGCTGGAGAACGGGGATACTGTGATGACCCATTGCAATGCGGGCCGGATGGCATGTGTGGACTGGGGTACGGCCCTTGGTGTGATACGAAGTGCCGTGGAGATGGGTAAAGATATTAAGGTTATAGCCTGCGAGACCAGGCCCCTGAACCAGGGCAGCAGGATCACTGTGTGGGAGTTGATGGAGGATAAGATACCTGTAACCCTGATCACAGACAGCATGAGCGGTCATGTGATGCGCAAGGGAATGGTTGATAGTGTTATTGTTGGTGCTGACAGGATTACCCAGGATGCGGTGTTCAATAAGATAGGCACCTATACCCACAGTATTGTGGCAAAAGAACATGATGTGCCTTTCTACGTGGCTGCTCCAGTTTCTACATTTGATTTTAAGAAGATGGAGGATGAGGTGGAGATAGAACTGCGGGACGGCGATGAGCTGCGGTTCATGGCGGGACGGCAGATCGCACCGCTGGATGTGGAAGTTTATAACCCCGCTTTTGATGCTACACCCATGGAGAATGTGACTGCTATAATTACTGATAATGGTGTGTTCAGGCCGCCGTTTTTGGTGGATGAGGTCAGGTTTGCTCAATGATAATTGCCAGGATCCTGAGAGAATCGTTCGAACAGAACGGTGTTCTTTCACTTTGCAGATATCTATTGCTTTATCGCCCTTTAGATGTCGATTTACGGCAGTTATTCTATCTTCTTCGTCATGATCCATGGTGCATCACAAAAGATGCATTAAAAAGAGTATACATCAAAAGAGTCCACGATGTAATGCCCCCTTCCAAGTAACTAAATCAATGCTTGAAGAACAGCATGTTGAAGATGTTAATATTAGTTTTATTCCGTTGTGGCTGTTTTTGCTTGCATTTTAATTGAAGCCTATAAAACTTAATAAACCTTAATGACAAACCTGATTATCATGGAAGCACCCCTCATCCCCAACGACCTTCAACCTGTCATCAATTTCCACGGACACCTCTGCCCCGGCCTTGTGATTGGCTATAGAGCCGCAAAAGCTGGTATGAAACATATACATACCATGCGTTCAGAGGATGAGGAACTTGTTGCAATCGTTGAGAATAATTCCTGTGCAGTAGATGCTATCCAAGTTATGACAGGCTGTACCTTTGGAAAAGGTAACTTCTTTTTTAGAGATTATGGGAAGCATGTTTATACATTAGCACTGCGGCCAGACGGTCGTGGGGTGCGGGTTAGTTTAAAAAATGACGTGTTCAGGGAGGAGGACCGGGATGAACGTATCAAACTGATACTTGAACTTGATGAGGATCAATTATTTGACATCAGGGATGTAAACATTGAATTGCCTAATGTGGCCCAGATCCACGATTCATTACCATGCCATAACTGCGGCGAACCTGTCATGAAAACCCGGGTAAAAGAAAAGATGGAAAAAGTCTATTGCATTCCTTGCTTTAGTGAAAAGTTCCAATAGCTGCAAAAATATAAAGTGGGAAGAGGATATATAACGGAGCCAACGAGCTATAGATCAATATTAGTGGATGGAATATTATGGTATATGATGTTATTATTATAGGAGGCGGTCCTGCAGGACTTGCAGCAGGGATATATGCAAAACGTGCTTTGATGAATACTCTTCTTATCGAGAAAGTGGGCATAGGCGGACAGATCATAAAAACCCACATGCTTGAGAATTATCCTGGTTTTCCAGAGATCAGTGGTATGGATCTGATGCAGAAGATGGAAGAACATGTTAATAAATTCGAACTTGAGATCAAATTCACAGAGGTCTTGCAGATCAAAGATGGCAGTTCTGTTAAGACAGTGGTTACATCAGACGGTGAGATCGAAACAAAAACAGTAATAATCGCAACAGGTACCCATCCAAAGAGTCTGGGTATCCCGGGTGAGCAGGAATTTATGGGTAAAGGTGTCTCTACTTGCGCGACATGTGACGGTTTCTTCTTTAAAGGTAAGGATGTGGCCCTCGTAGGCGGCGGGGACAGTGCCATTGTAGAAGCATTGTTTTTGACAAAAATGGTGGACAAGGTATATGTGATTCACCGCAGGGATAAGCTGAGGGCAGAGAAAATAAACCAGAAGAAGGCCTTTAACAACCCGAAGATCGAATTTGTCTGGAATTCCAATTTGATAGCCATTGAGGGTAAAGACACTGTTGAGAAAGCTGTTGTCCAGAACAAACTTACTGAAGAGATCACAGAGCTATCAGTAGGCGGGGTGTTCATGTATGTGGGCATAAAACCCAATACTGATTTTGTGGATGCCGATAAGGATGAAACTGGTTTTATCATTACAAAACCTGATCTCTCCACTTCTATCCCGGGCGTGTTTTGTGCAGGGGATTGTCGCACTACACTGATACGCCAGGTAGTTACTGCTGTGGGAGACGGGGCATTAGCTGCGGTATCTGCAGAAAAGTACATCTCAGAACAGGAACAACAGTGAATGAAAATGAAAGAATCCTGGAAATCATTGAGTTATTAAAAACTGAATATCCCTTATCCAGGACTGCACTTACATATTCCACGCCACATCAATTGCTTGTGGCCACTATCCTGTCTGCCCAGAGTACTGATGTGAGGGTGAATATCATCACCAAAACACTTTTTGAAAAATACACAAATGTGGAGGATTTTGCCAATGCTGATCTGGCAGAATTGGAGCAGGATATCAAATCGTCTGGATTTTTCAGGCAGAAGGCCAAGAATATCAAGAACAGCAGTATTGAGATCATTGAGACGTTCGGGGGCGAAGTACCAGGAACCATGGAAGAACTTATAACTCTTCCCGGCGTGGCCCGCAAGACTGGCAATGTCGTGTTGTCCAGTGCTTACGGTATTACAGAAGGCATTGCTGTGGACACTCATGTGAAGAGGTTGTCATATCGGCTGGGATTGACGGATTATACTGATCCAAACAAGATCGAGCAGGACCTGATGAAACTGGCCCCCAGGGAGGAGTGGAGTGATTTGTCATATCGCCTGATACTTCACGGCCGGACAGTGTGTTCGGCACGTAAGCCAAAACATGAAGAATGCATGCTTGAGCATTTGTGCCCGAAAATGGGGGTTGAATGAAAGATAATCAACTGAGATAAGCTCAATTTAGCATGCATTATCTAAATTTGGCTGCAAAATTTATCGATAACATATAGGTTTAAATAATTATAAAATTACATTTTTATTATGAATAAAGGTACTAATCGGGGAAATATTCAAGTAGGCTTAAGCGTTGGGATTGTGTTAAAACAAGACCAGAGAACTGGTAAAATTACCAAGGGTATTGTTAAGAGAATATTAACTAATTCTTCATCTCATCCGCATGGAATTAAGGTACAATTAGTTGATGGTCAAGTTGGAAGAGTGAAGGAAATTTATTAAAAAGTTACCGAAAAAACAAAATATATGACAATAACAGGAAAAAATGTAATGAAATATATTTCAATTATCATATTTATTTTATTATTTTTTGCGTTCGGTTGTATTGAAAGTTCTGTGTACAAAGAGGTCATGCTATCTGATCTGTTATCAAATCCAGATGAATTTCAACAAAAACAAGTTTGTATAAGTGGGGTAATTGAAAACAATCGTATTTCTGGAATCCAGATAGACCGATCTGAAAATTATACTGGTACCTACCAAAAAGATGGCGTGTTAGCAAAGATATGCGGAGTTTATCAAAACAACATTATAGAAGCAGACTCCATTGATCCTTTTTTAATAATAACCACCACCCAGGACGTGTACTATTCAAACGAAACCATAAAAGTACATGTGGAATACTCATCTCTGAAGGATATGGAGGCATTAATCGAGGTTTCTGGAATTGAGAATGCTTTTGGTCAGCCATTTATTGGTGAAACAAAGAAAACAAAGATCAACAAAGGAATAAATGTATTTGATTTTGAATTTAAGACGCCTACCTGTGGGGAATGTTCAGCTCTTGATCCAGGTGAATATTTTATCAATGCCACAATAGACATTGGAAGTAATACTTTTGAGAGTTATAAGAAAATCACCCTTGAAAGTGATGATAATGTTACCGGGAATAATGTCACTGATAACAATGTCCTGATCAACAATTCTTATATTACCAACACCAATTCGGGAAATGCCATTATGGTGGAATATTTCTATGACCCGGCCTGTCAGAAATGTGCGAAGGTATATCCTACAATTGATAAAATCCTCAAAACTAACAGCGAAGGGGTCACATTCTTAAAATATAATGTAAAAACCGATGAAGGACTTGAACTGGCACGAAAATACAAGATCCCAGGCATCCCCTCTATTGTGATTAATGAAAAGAAGCAAATTGCTTATGATGATTATGGCGGAGATGTAGCTGAACTTGAAACACTGCTAAATGAGGCATTAGCCAATCCGGATCAGGAAAATGGTGAAGTGCATGATAAGATGGTACTGTCTATTCCTTCCGTTTTTGTGGTAGGGTTTTTAGCAGGGTTTAATCCCTGTCTTCTTGCCATCCTGGCATTTATCGCATCAGTTACACTGGCAACTACTGGTAAAAGACGAAACGTAATGCTAATTGTGGTTATGTTCAGTCTGGGTATCTTTGTCACATACCTCATTGTCGGCATCGGATTGTTACGAATAATTGACCAGTCCGCATCTCTTCAAAGTACCATCACCAATATTATCATTGCTCTGATCACCCTTTTGGGGCTTTGGCACATATATGATGCATATCATCTCAAGAAAAATACTGAATCTTCATTCTACACTCCAAAAGCCTTCATCCGCTTAACTGAGAACATTACCAAAAATGTTAGTCTGCCTGCTGCTTTTTTGATGGGGGCACTGTTCTCACTGATCAAAGCACCCTGCGTGGGTGCAGTGTATTTTGTGATCCTTGATATGGTCCGAAGTGGTGATGGCACAGGAATGTTATATCTTGCATCCTATAATCTGGGAGTGGTACTGCCTGTCCTTATAATAGGTGCAGCCATTGCATTCGGGCTGAATCCGGAAAAAGTAGAAGAGTTCAGGAAAAATAGGAGATCTGCAATGCGTCTGTTTACGGGAATTACGTTGATAGCCATTGCAGTTCTCATGTATATGGAAATTATCTAGCTCAAAAGCGAGCCGATAATCGTATCCATATTATCTACCATCTGATCAATTCCACCACCGGTCAAAGTGGGAGTGACCTTCAGGTTCCCGTTAATGATTATAGTTGGTGTCTCTAACACCAGGGGCCGGGCAAGATTGATATATTCCTGGGCTTCGTCCCTTGCTTCCCCATTCTCCAATGCCGTGGCAAAATCATCTCCCAGGCCAATGCTACTGGCAATATCTTCAAGCACGGCCACATCTGATAGGTCCTTATTATCAAGGAATAGGGCATCGAATAAGGCGCTTTTCATCTCATCACCCTTGCCCATTCTTTCTGCAATGATGTAAGCTTCATTGCTCTTTCTGAAAGGCAGATCTTTTGGTTCGGTTAACCACAGCATGGGCCTGTAGGTGATCTCAAGCTGATCACCGTATTTTTCTTCAAGTTCCGGCATTCGTTGATTCAAACTATAACAATGACCGCAATTAAACTTGAAATAATCTATGATTTTTACTTTTCCAGGTTCATAGGTGCTGGGTTCATTGATTTTTAAAAATTTTCCCGATGTGGTAATTTTTTCCTCTGGCACTTCCGTTGAGGAACCTGAAAAAGACCAGATCAATGCAATAACAATGACAGCAACTACTGCGATTGCTGCATATAATAGATTTTTATTTAGTTTATTCTCTGGTTCAACATTTCTCTTTCGCTTTTTTTTAGCCATATTAAATTAAATACCACTTTAGTGATATAATTGTTATGTTTTGGTCATTCAGAACATGTGATTTATTTTCCCCCATACTGTCTTACATGTTCCCACGATTTTTGGTATTCAGGTTTTTTTTTAGGATCAATATATATTGAAGTGTCCTGCCTCTCATAATGTACCCTGTCATCCCCGACCGGACATACCTTAATGCAAACCCCGCAGGGTGAGATATATCGATCGCGCAGCTTCTCACTATATTTCGCACACAACTTTTTATCTATAATTCCTTCTGGATAATCCTGTTCATCTATAGCACCTACCGGGCAGCATTTGACGCAATCCATACACCTGATGCACAGCTCATTTTCCATGAGGTGATCAGGAGGTAGATCAGCAGAGGTGAAGATGGATGTGAACCTTACCCTGGGGCCGTATGCTTTGGTGAGCAGGGTGTTATTTACACCGAAATTTCCAAGCCCTGCCAGATAGGCCGCATGTTTATGAGAAAAGAAAGCGAACGGTTTTTCGATTAACACACTGATATCTCCATAACCGTCCCTGGGAACGAATATTGAGGGATATCCTTTCTTGTTCAGGAAATTAGACAAGCGGTATCCATACTGGTCAAGCATGGTATTGATGGTCCGGTACAATTCATGATAATAAATGGAAGGAGTGGTCTCAATTACGGGAAGACAAACAGGTAGACCGATCACAATAACAGAAACAGCATCCTGAAAAATCGATCGAGGATGAAATTCTTCTGGTATCCATGGATCAAACAAAGGTGTAATCCAGCGATCAGTAGATGTAACACCTACCAGGGGGATATCCAGTTGAATGCATTTCTCAAGGATCTCTGCTTTAAGAGTGCTATTCATTATCAGATTATTGGTGGGCGAACTTAAGGAATTTGTGGCTGGTTTACCTTAATCTAAAATATTAATAAGGTTATAGGATTTCTGCAATACATAAGTAGTGATGGATTTATAAAAATCATTTTCGTTGTGCAATTATTGCCAGATGATCCTCATGAAAAGGTTTAAGACCTTTTTTCTCTAGTATTTCAAACTCTGCTTCCAATTTAGCGATTTCATGCTCAAATACTTTTTTTGGACTTATTGAACTGTTTATACTCCGGGCTTTTATCACCATTATTAGATACCCTTTTGGTTTTAAAAATGTCCGGGCGTTTATTATTGCAATATCTGCCTGGTTTGGCTGGGCCACATCCTGGTAGATCACATCAACTATTCCAGCCACTGCTTTATATGCGAGCGGTTTATTTGCGTCTGCAAGAATTGGGATCATATTCTTGCGATTGGTACATACACTGAGAAGGTCCTGCATAGCCCTTGGAGAAAATTCTACCACAAATAACTTACCAAAACTAACGATGTCTGAAATATGGCTGGCAGTAGTTCCAGTCCCACCGCCCAGATAGAGGATCAAAGAATCTGCACCTATAGGAATAATCATTTTCTTCTCGATCATAGCACCCAGTTTACTGCGATGTGCAGACCATAATCTGTATTCGATGCCATTGGTATTTATCAACCTTTCACCATAGACCTGGATTTCAGGAGTGAAATTCCTTGAAGCAAGTCTGAACTTGCCTTTATCGTTAATAAAAATGACATTAGGAGGTAGTTTCTTAATAGAATGTTCAGGCATTAATGTTCAATAGACAATTAATTCTCAATAAGATTTTCTGAATATACATTTTTAATGTTACAGCACATATAGAAATGAGAATTCTGATGACCAAATATTTTGAAGTTACTAAACGAGACGGTGCTGCAAGACTTGGGAGGTTGATACTGCAAGGAAATATTCCAACTCCATTGATATTGAAATCCGGAGAAGAGAACCCGATTATTTATGCAGGTTCTCTTTGGGAGAGGGAAAATCTATCACCTGAAGATATGAAACCTGATAAACTTGTAATCCTGCCTTACAAATCTATGCCCTTACATGCAAGAGCAGAAACAGTGAAAGAGATAATAGAATCTGGCAAGGAGGCCAGCCGTGTGTGGGAACATTGGGACGGACCCATTGGGCGCATCGTACATCCAGCTTATCCTGACATTTCAATCGCAGACCTGTATGCTATTGGTGCGGCAAGGCAGCTCGAGAACAATCCACGTGTCCTCAGGGATATTATAATTCACATTAAAAATAGTACATCCCCTGATACGGCTCTATATGCCCCTGCCCTGGCCACGCCCGAGAACATAAGTCTCTTGATCTATCTGGGTATCGATGTGATAGATGACATATTACCTACGATCCGGGCATATAATAATATTTACATGATGCCTGATGCTGAACACCTATTTTCTGACCTGTCACAGTTACCATGCATGTGCAGTGTATGCAATTGTACAAGTGTTGATACCATGAAAAAAATGGATGCACGTACCCGTGGTGCATTGATAGCCAGCCATAATTGTAACAAGTTGGAAGAAGAAAAAAGAATTTCGATCCAGCATATCAGGGATGGCAGTCTGAGGGAATATGTGGAAGGAAAATGCCGCAGCAGTCCATGGCTTAGTGCATTGCTCAGGCTTGTTGACCAGGAACATTCATACCTTGAAACGCGTACACCCACATTCAGGCGCAATACAATGTATACTAATACATCAGAGTCACTGAACCGGGTAGAGATAACACGCTTTGCGGATCGGGTGAAAAACCGATACCATGCACAAGATTCAGACATTTTATTGTTACTTCCATGCTCTGCCCGTAAACCTTATTCAATATCGAACAGTCACCAGATGTTCAGCCGCTCTATAGGAAAATATAAACGTGCTTTAAATGAAGTAATAATCACCTCACCATTAGGCATCGTACCCCGTGAACTGGAACTTGTGTACCCTGCTGCCCATTATGACACTCCTGTCACAGGGCACTGGGATCTGGAAGAGTACTCCTGGGTAACCGCATGTTTGACAGATTATCTTAAAAAAACCGATTATAAATATATTATCGCACACGTCAATGGAGCTTATAGGGACATTTGCGAGTCTGCATCCGAAGCACTCAATCTTGAGATCATTTATTCTACAGAAGGTAGTGTAACATCTACCCAATCGTTTAGTAAGCTAAAATCCATAGTGCAACATATAGTTGAAGAAAATGCAAACCCACTTCGAAAACCAGCTGACATTACAAGAATCATGATGAGATCTATTGCAGACTATCAATTCGGCAGGGGTGCAGGAGAACTATTGGTACCTGAAAATGCAATAATTAAAGCACCATTTCCTAAACATCAGGTATTTGTGGATCAGAAAAAGTTAGCAGATCTTAATCCAAGAACTGGCGAAATAATTCCCTCTATAGAAGGGGCAAGGCGACTTCGCCAATTAGGTACGTATCAGGTCTTAATTGATGATTTTTTACCTGGTGGAACTTTATTAGCTCCCGGGGTATTGAGTGCAGATACAGAAATACGGCCTTCTGACCAGGTTATCATTATTGGTGAAAAGGTGATTGGTGTAGGTAGGGCTTTGATGAGTGGTGAGGAGATGGTTCTTTCCAGTAGAGGTGTTGCAGTTGATCTTAGGGATGTTAAGGGGATCTAGATGAGAATATCGTGTTCTTCACTTTTCCTTTGGGACTTTAGTGTTGAAGAAATTGTTGAAATATTAACTATCGCAGGCATCGAGAATATGGAATTCTGGGCTGAAACCCCTGAATTCTGGCGCCATCGACATGAACCTGAAGCCATGTATAAGCTTAAAGATACCATTTCTGTATTTTCGGACCAATGTACTGTCCATGCTCCTATTATGGATCTTAATGCCTCTTCTTATAATGAACATGTATGCAATGCCACGATAATTGAAACAAAGTGGGCTATCGACCTGACAGCAAAGCTCGATTCATCCATTCTTACGATACATCCAGGGAAAAGAACTGTTAACCGTGCCCCAACTCCTGAGGATTGGGATCGATTCTTAGACTATCTTACAGTTTGTATTGATCATGCCAGCGAAATGGATGTAACCCTGGCATTGGAGAACCCAACACCAAGTGTCCGCAGTATGTGTTACGATCCTGTACAGATGGCGAATGTAATTGCAACATTCCCTGATCTGATGATGACTTTTGATATCCCCCATGCTCTTCAAATTGATGTGGATAATGCTATGAAATTTATTGATGATCTGGGTGATCGGATAATAAATATTCACGTGGGAGGTATACATAATGGAGTCCCGCATTATCCTGGATATCTAGGTCAAAATCAAATGACAACAGATGTCTTGAGCAGGTTAAAACTTAATGGGTATAAGAATGATCTTACCATTGAGATCGATGATAAATTGCTTGACGGATATCAATCTAAATCAGATAAAATTTCGATTCTGGAAAATGAGAGGGCTTATCTTATACGAGCATTTAGTTCAGCATAAAACCCAGTGAAAAGTGGAATTTCAAAAATAATCCTTCATAGAATGTTAGATTTTATCGAAATAATGTGATGCAATATTCAAAGTGAGAAATGATTCGTCATTTGATGATTAAAATAATTGTAAAGTATCAAAAGTTATATAATATATTATATATATGTAATATTTAGGTGGAGTTAAATGAAAAACCAATCAGTCAGAGTCCTTGATTTAGCCGATGAAGAATTCGCAGACACTCTAATTGGGTTAGGGCTAAAAAGAAATGTTGCAAAAACGCTTACATATCTAAAAAATGTAGATGAAGTGACCTCACGCGAAATTGAAAGAGGTTCAGATCTACGACAACCAGAAGTGAGTAATGCAATGCGTGAACTCAAGAATATGAATTGGGTGATTATACGCGAGCAAAAGAAACCTGGTAAAGGACGGCCTTTTAAAATATATCGGCTGGATGAGAAAATTAATTCCATTATTAAACAACTGGAACAACGCAAAACACTAGAATCCAAAAGAATGATGGATAATATTCAGCAATTAAAACTAATGAAGCTGGGTAATTAAAAAAAAATACTGTAACTGGAGTAGGGCTATTGTTAAACAATAACTTTGCTTTTATTTAATTTCTATTTTTATCATACGCTTCGATCACATCTTTACCTTCTACAAAAACCAGGTCGTGTTCTTTAGCATATTTTATGGCGTCTGTTTTTGAAAGTGCCAGACCATTTTTACCATCAAGCATTTCACAAATAGCCATTGCAGGTGTAAGATCTGCAAGTTCAGCAAGGGCTACTGAGAGTTCTGTCTGGCCCGTACGTTCATGCATAAGCCCCTCAGCTGCCCTTAACAGGGAAACATGACCCGGCGATCTAAATTCTGTTGACAGGTCTGCTGATCCACCATTCAATGCGCTTTTCACAAAAGCACCAATCCTGGAAATAGTCAGGACCCTATCCCGGTCCGTGATACCTGTAAAGGTATCTCTATGATTTACCCATATTGAAAATGACGATTTTGAATCATAAGAGAGGTCCCCATCCTTTTCAACAAGTTTTTTAATTTTTTCATTAGAATGACTTAAAATATCTGCATAAAATGGAAGGTCTAATTTAGCTGCTGCTTTTGGATCAATTGCAACACATATAAGACCGCCGCCATCTTTTCGCATTTGATATATATGTTCTGTCGTAATTTTGGAGGCAGGGATGACAAAGTCAGTTTCACCTTCACGTTCTGCTGCGTCAAATAGCAATATCATCTTTCCATTTTTTAATGATTCTATTGCTTTTTCTATTGAATTATTTTTTATATTGTTCATCCTGTTCTCCATGATTTTTTAAATATTATTTATTCTACTATTACTGTGATCTTACTACCATCTTCCAGTTTCAAACTCTCTCTTATGTTTACGGGAGATATTATCTCAATTATGTCTTCCGGATAATGGGTCCTGTCCGGTACCATTATGGCACCTTTGATGCCATTTGCTACTTTTATAGGGTAACAATGACCTGCACCGAATGTCCGGTTACTGCTGGTAAAACCTTTTATCTCAATATAATCTTTCATGCTCAACATAGTTCTACAGCCTATACTTTCAGGTTCAAGTTTCAGGTTCAGGGTCCCTGGAAATGGGTCAATATCCAGCAATTTTATAAATTGTTCCCGATACCCTTTTATTGTTGTATAATATTGGCCTTCACCTAAGCCAGTGATGACAATACCGGTAAGTTCAATATTAGTTGGTTTGCGTGTGAAAATCTCCCTATATTCGAGATATTCTGCTTCAAGTACCTGTTTTCCCTGTTTGGTAATTCGAATTTGTTGACCACCAGGGTCAACCCTGCGGGTTATATATCCCAGCTGGTCGAGATCCTTGAGTCTTCTGGAAGCTGTTTGTGAGCTTGATGAGATCTTATCAGCAAATTCGGATGATGACAGTCTGACCGGTCCATTTAAACCACCCAAGAGTGCAATTTTTTTTAGTGCTGATATGTCTTCCATAGTATTCGCCAAATTTGAGATGCACATCAAATTTGGCATGATAGATGTTAAATGTTGCGGGATTAGTCAAATACTCCAGGAATCACTTCAAGACCTTCCTGAATTGGAATTATAAGTTTTTTTGGAATGCCAACTATCACTTCATCATCCCCGTATCTACTGTGTTTTCGTGAACCTTTACAACCCAGTGAAATGCACAATTGATGGCTATTTTCTGCAGCAGCAGTGCAGTCTCCACAGATCGATGCTGTACCGCCTGACTTAAATTCGCTTGGCAGACCATTATGGTAGGACAAAGCCTGGATTATCTGCATTGCCTTATTGGGAGAAAGAAATAATAATAATATATCATATTTGTCAGAGCTTTTTGTTAAAGGAAACAACTGGATGGAAGAATACTGCTTCACAAGTCGTGGAAGGGAATTGACAGCTTCCACAGCAGTTGCCCGATCTTTATACCGGCCAGATCTATGATAGTAATCGTCTGGTCTGAGCGCATCCCGACCTAATACATAAGCACCAACAGGGCAGCCCTGTTTAGAAAACGTGACTTTGTCCCCATTTCGGGCATTTTGGACAAGTTCACAAAAAAGCATCTCAGTCTGAGATGAAGCTGCATCCTGAACGAACCTGATAGCCACAGGATATCCCGTATCCATCAATTCCTGAATATTTAATTGGGACATTGATAATTAATCCTATTGATAGATAATAAAGTCCTGACATTCAACATTAAAATAGTATATTGCGATACATATAAATATTTTCATGAATTTCTTAATAAAAAATAACGAGTTGATATTATTGGATTAGAAAAAAGCTGCAAAACGCCATATGTACCTGACCTCTATTCAATCAGGATTACATCAATTCTATTGTTATTAATATTACTTTTCATGACCCCTGCGGCGCATGCAAGGGACTATTCATTAGAAAGTGGAAATGCCAATATAACTGTTCAATCAAATGGTCTGGTCCAAGTTGAAGAATCCATAACATACACATTTGTAGGTACATTTAATGAAGTTTTCAGACGAGTATATTCTCCACCAGATGGATATATCACCAATATCCGGGGATATTGCGTGGATAGATTATGTACATTTGATGTAATATCAGTCCCTGGTGGTTATGAATTGATAGGTAAACTTTCCCAACCTACACCTCAAGAAATTACCTTTGTTGTATCCTATGATTATTACAGGGGCCTCAAAGTATACGATGATGTTTCTGAACTACATTATAAAATGTGGGGCGATGAATGGGAAAAACCTCTGAACGGGTTAACCGCTAATATTACACTCCCAATTCAAGATGGGGACACTGTCCGGTATTGGCTTCATCCAGATACTTTTGCAAAGCAGTCTATTTTAAATGAAAATGTTATTACTATCAGTACTAATACCATTCCTTCCCGGGAATATTACGAAATACGGGCAGTTTTTCCACGAATAGACTCTCCAGACTCTAATTTTGTATCGCTCCAGAAGGGAAATGGCCTTGATAAAATTCTGGCTATTGAAAAAAAACATGAAACAAAAAAAGCAATTGCAAATATCATTTATTATTTTTCCATCCTATTAGCCGCCATTGTTGTGCTGTTTCCAATCTTTATTTATCTAAAATACGGCAGGGAACCGAAAATTGATTATTTTTCGCTTTACGAACGAGAGCCACCTACCAATTCAAAACCTGCTGTAGTAAATGCCATAATGATGGGTAAGATCGGGATCCCCACCCTGGACGGTTTTGTTGCTACTGTGATGGATCTGGTATATCATGATTATATTAGTCTTCATGATATAAAGACAGACAAAAAATATTTAGGACTTATAAACCATGAAGTAGAAGAAGTTATGATCGAGATCAAAGAGGATACTGATATTTCAGATCTGCAGGATTTTGAGATGGATGTCTACTCATTATTGAAAAGATATACTACTGACGGACAAATATTGTGGAGTGAAATGAAGGAAGAACTTGGAAAAGATACAAAATTCTATGATTTCATTAACAATTGGAACCAGAAAGTAAAGAATCAAATTAAAATTGACAGGTTATTCATTTCCAAAGGCAATACATATCTTATTGCTTTTAGCTCAGTTATCTTTCTTATAGTCATATTAGGATATATCATAATATCCAAATATTTTCCTTCGAACCAGTTCCCAATAATTACGAATGTAATGGTATTGGGTGTATTTAGTGCAATATTAGCCTTTATTCTGATAATTTTTACGGCAGCTAATGAAAAAGGACTGGGTCGATGGACACCAGAGGGTAGGCTTTTCTCCAAACGATGGGATAATTTTAACAAATATATGGTTGATTTTTCAGCGCTTGAGGAACATCCGCCTGAGTCAATTAAGATCTGGGATCAATATATGGTATATGCATTATCCCTGGGTGTGGCAAAAAAAGCTCTCAAAAATATGTCCCTGATCGTTCCTTCAGATCAATTCTCAACCAGTCATTTCCATGGAGTATATTATAACTCAGTTTTCATTTCAGGTTTTAGCAGTGCTTATACTTCATCGTCACCAAAGAGTTCATCAGGAGGCGGAGTTGGAGGTGTAGGCGGAGGTTTCGGTGGGGGAGGCGGTGGTGCAAGATGAAATCTAACACTAACATGGAGGTAAATTAATGGCTTTGGAAACATTATTAATTGGAGTAATAGTAATAGTAATAATTCTTGGCCTGTTGTTCGTGGTAATCTATAACAACCTGATAAAACAGCGCAACAGGGTAGAGAATGCATGGGCACAGATAGAAGTTCAGTTGAAAAGACGTCATGATCTGATTCCTAATCTTGTGGAAACTGTGAAGGGATATGCCAAACATGAAAAAGGCTTGTTTGAGAATGTCACAAAAGCCAGGGCAGCAGTTATGGAAGCTGATGGAGTAAAGGAAAAGGCAGATGCATCCAATTTTTTATCGTCCACATTAAAATCACTTTTCGCGGTTACTGAAAATTATCCTGATCTCAAGGCAAACCAGAACTTTATGCAACTTCAAAAGGACCTGACAGAAACAGAGGATAAGATATCATATACCAGACAGTTCTACAATGATACTGTCATGAAATATAATATCAGTATCCAGACAATCCCTACAAATATTGTTGCAGGTTTGATGAAATTCACGAAAAAAGAATTATTTGAAGTCCCACCAGCTGAACGTGAAGCTCCGAAAGTACAGTTCTGAATAGATTTTAGATTGTCTAACATGAATCGTGCTTAATAGCACCTGTAGGACAAGCATCCACACATGCGCAGCATTCGATGCACTCATCGATATTGGGTACTGTGGCTTTCCCATCCACGACCGCGAAACAATCTACCGGACATGATGCCACGCATTCAGCTGCACCTACACATTTATCGTTATCGACTTTAATAGTAAAACCCAGTTCTTCTGATTTGAATTCTTTTACAACCATTTCATTAACCTCAAATGTTATTGGTTTATAAGATATTAATCCATTGCCCATAATGTTTATTATGTGTTAAATCCCAAGTTTCCCACCCAAAAATTGAAACCATTAGCAAGCACCTCAGTGCTTTCCAGAATTTAGCTAATTTTTGGTCGTAAAAGTATTTATATATTTGTATTAAAAAACAAATTGTACATCAATTAAATATGTATAATTTCAATATTTATAATTGACCGTAATAGCTATAAAAACATCTATGGAATAATCAGAGGAAAATGTGGGAAAACAGCATCGTACGATACTATTAAGAACTATCATTCGGAACTATTTATGATTTAAGGTGGGTTAAAAATATGAAATTATCCCATTATGAAATTCTCATCAAGTTAACCCCCTCATTTCAGATGGAATTATATTTTAATATGTTATGGAATAATTGTGCTAAAGTGGTTTTCAAATATAAAATAAGTATATCGAGCATAAATCATCCATCCCTGAGTCAAAAGTTGCGACGGCACACCTAATGGCAGCAGAGCTGCAGGGTGTAGTTATTAAGATTAAAAGTTATTGTAAAACGGACATTAAAACAATATGATTATCCGCCGGATATGCAAGCACTCGCTACAGAAACTGTGCTTAAGCAGGCGGAATTGATTGCATAACCTGTCTATCGACGAATTTAGTAACTAGGTTTGAAAGGACAAAATATTGAATGGTTTTAATGTCTTCTCAACCTCTTTTGTCACATGTATCCGCGATTGTTTTTTTGCGAGTTCCCATCTAGATTCTACAAGCTGCTGATATTTTCACCCGTTGCTTCTAATAGTTTTTACAAATGCCATAGTTACTAAAACAGCCGAATTAAAGGTAATATTCTGATTATTTATGAGTGAAATAGGCAATCACTTCATCATCCACACTATCTATCCTTGCATATCCGTACCGTTCGAACTGTACGACCTTATCCAGCTCATCTGCAATACCAAATTCCCCTATACCTGATATCTCCCCATCTGGTGTTAATACCTTAACAGGAATATTATCAACAGGAGTCCAGTGAATGATCCTACCGCCACATTTTCGCATAATTTCAATATCATATCCCGCAAATTCTACTCTGCCTTTACCGGTTATCCTGATATTATACAGGTCCTTCAACCTGAATAAATCACCTGGTTTTGCATCTTTTATATCCTGGCTGCATACAAACACGCTATCTCCCACAGGTATCTCCCTTACCCCTCTCTCAACACCTGGATGTAAGGGTGGTCTGGCAATAGCTGGCTCTGCACCTGATATCTCAAGTTTCACTGGCTCCCACACAAAGAAATACCTGTTAGCACCCTCATCTATAAGTTTCCTGTTCTCAGCATACAAATTATCCAGGCTGAGGCTCACGTCAGTCTCGCCCACGCCCATCTCAATAAAGAATTTGCGAAGTGCTTCAGGTCTGATACCCCTGCGCCGTAGTGCTCGAAGAGTGGGCAGCCTGGGATCATCCCAACCCGAATATTCCCCTGCCTCGATAGCAGTACGCAAGCCACTGGTACTGAACTTACCGAACTCATGCATTTTCACCCGTCCCCAGTGGGAGGTGTGGGGATATGTCCAGCCAAAGTAGTCGTATACATATTTCTGGCGATGCTCACTGTCTATCAGGTCCTTGCCCCTGATGATGTGGGTCATACCCAGCAAATGGTCTTCAAGTGCCCCTTCAAAATCCAACAATGGCCATACTACATACTTATTGGCAATCTCTGGCCTGGGATGTGGGGTCTTCACTATCCTGAATGCGCCCCAGTCCCTGATGGCTGGGTCCTTATGGGTGATATCGGTCTTGACCCTCAAAACTACAGACCGTTCTTCATACTCGCCAGCAAGCATCCGTTTCCACTCCCGCATATTGACCTCAGGAGTAGTATCTCGATGGGGGCAGGCCTGCTTGTTATCCTTTAATTGCTTGAAATCTTCCTGGGAACATGTGCATACATAGGCATGGTTAGCCGTAATAAGCTTTTCAGCATATTCATAATAGATAGGTAAACGATCTGATGCCATTACCACCTGGTCAGGTTCGGCACCCAGCCACCTGCAATCTTCCAGGTACCAGTCATACGCTTCAAGCATGGGACGCTTGGTAACCGGGTCAGTATCATCGAATCTGATTATGAATGTACCATTGTATTTTTTGACATACTCGCTATTGACCACGATACCACGAGCGCTGCCCAGTGTTGGCGGGCCGTTGGGATTGGGTGCAAACCTCATCACCACTCCATTCTCGGCATCAGGCAAGGCTTTTAAACCCTTATCAGGTTCTTTGCGCTGCTCCAGTTCTTCGATCAGTTCTGGTGCAAGCTCTTCCAGTTCAGCCTGCCACTGCTCTGGCGAGCCGCTGGCAATATCCTTTAATGCTGCGCCCAACAGGGGTGCTATTTCCTTTGCCTTCTGCCGCAGTTCGGGATGTTCCCCCATCAGTTTACCCATAACTGCACCCTGTTGTGGGGCCTTGCCATATTTCAAGGCATTTTGCAGGGCGTATTTCTTAACGAGAATTTCAATATCAGTTTCCATATGCATTTCAAGATGTACTGGTAGCACATAATTATTTGTAAAAAATACACATTTCGAGCAATAGTATCTGCAGCCTCGCAACTTGATAGATAAATCATAATTGTTAAATAAAATATTTATGTGATTATATATTAATACCGATGATTATAGAAAATTTTTTATATGATTGTTATTATAATGATGAATACATATTGAAATTAAATTAAATTCAAGGATTTTCAAAATTTGCATTCTACTGGAGAGTAATAAGATGAAAAATAAACGTGATAAGGATGAAAATAATCGATTTATTTCCAAAATAATGAAGATGCTATCAGTGAATTTATTATATGGCAGATTAAGCATACCCCATCACTTGATATTATTGCTGATTGCGGCAACAATCGTTTTAGCGGCTACACATGGAGGAGCGGCGGAATATTCCTTGGATTCTGTTTCAATTGAAAATTATGTACAAAAAGAGCATACTGACGTACTTAATTTAAAAGATGGATATGCAATTAAAATATTGGATATATCTGAAGATGTTTCTGGATATAATATGTTGGTATCAATTGAAAAAAATGGGACTCTATTAGATCAAAAAATAGTATATTCAGAAGAAGAGTATGCTTGGAATAATGATGATGACTCCATTAAATTAAATATGGAACTGTTTGTTGGCACAAGCATGAATGCAGTTTTTTTTGAGAATATTTATCAAATCTCTAATGGAAATACCATTGTAGACAATGAAACTTTTACCATAATATACAGCGGCGGAATTACTAATAGTTTAAATTTGAATGCCGCTGATAATAACAATATAAAAGGATTTTCGACATTAAATGAAAATGTGTTGCAGAGTTCAAGCTTTCCACCTGCATCAGGTAATTCTCAGGAATTCCTAAAAGAAAACTACAGCCTTACATTAATGGATTTAGATGTTAATGCAATTAATGCATGGATAATATTATCTAAAAATGGTGAAGTAGTTGATGATATAATCATATCAGTAGGTGAATCATATAACGACAATTCATTATTAAGCTTTAAATTAGATAACGTATTTGTAGGCACATCGAGCAATTATATTGAAATCAGCAATATTTATCAATATTCTGAAATAGATTCAACTGTAATAGTCCAGAATGAATCTGCATTACTTCTTGCAGGATTAACTGGTAAGTTCATACTTACAGGAGGAGGACTCGAATGGCAACTGGAAGAAAATTACACATTACATGCTATTGACATTGAAATAGCAGATCATTCCCGAGAGGCAATGTTGCTTATAACAAAAGAGGGGACTCCCGTAGATTATACTATAATTGAAGTCAGTGATAGCTATCCTTACTATAAAAATGGAAACCTCATAATAACGGCTGACCTTGAAACGATCTTCAGTGGCGAAGGTGGAGTATCTCTGGCCCGGCTGCATCATGTATATCAATATTCGGAGGACACGGGAGATATATTGTTAAGTGATGCAATGCACCTTTATTCAGTAGGAGATACAAGGGAGGTTGAATGGCAGCTTAATCAGAATTATTCATTGTCTGCTATGGATATTGATTCAAAAGATACACCTCGTAAAGTCTGGCTAAGGTTAAATAAAGATGGAAACACCCTGGAAGATAAAATTGTATACTCAGGGGACACCGCAATCTTTTATAATAGTGGTACGAAGATACTCGATTTGAATGTGGGAACCATTTTTGATGGTAAAGAAGCAGATCTCGTTTTCATATCAGATGTCTACCAATATTCTGAAAAAGACGAAAAAGACATATTAATTGAAAATGAATTATATCTTTTTATTTTTGGATCTGGAACAGGTATAGACTGGCAATTATATGAAAACTATACTGTTTTGTTTATCGATATTGACATTAAAACAAATCCAAGCCAGATATAACTGAAAATGAAAAAGAATAAAGTACCAGTTGATGACAAAGTGATGACTCAAAATGAGGATTATAGATATTATAACAACAGCGAGTTGCTTTTTGAGGGGCACATAAAGTCAGCTTTTGGTGGCAGATATTTTGATATGTTGACATTTACTAATGTCAATCAATATTCAGAAATCGACAGTACACCATTA
>DATKUV010000128.1:0-14426 GCA_035530415.1 Candidatus Nanoarchaeia archaeon
GTTCATTGCTTTGGGATTTATTCCTCGCATTCCAGCCGGTTTTTTTGCCATTTATTTATCACCTGCAGTTTAGATGCAACATCCAATATTAAAACATTTTTCTAATATGTTGGTATTGATTTAACAATGGTTTTTAGGGCACCCGAAATATTTATATGTATTTAGGTTAACCTAATAATTAAAAAGAATATTGAGGTTACAACATGATAACAAGTTTTATGATTACATTAAGAGAAGGTCTGGAAGCGTTCCTGGTAGTTGGGATCATACTGGCATATCTGGCCCGGACCCATAGGAAAGAATTGACAAAATATGTTTATTACGGAACAGGACTGGCTATAGCTGCCAGTGTGATAGCTGCCGGTATATTCAATCTGCTCCAGCATGATCGTATGGATGCTTAAGGAATCTGCTCATATTAAAGGGAACATCCAGCGAAAGGTCAGCCATTCTGCTGCTACAGGACTTGCCGTGTCACTCATACTTGTCTACCTGCTGTTCAAATCCACAGTAAACCTGGATGTTAAGATGTTCTTTAAATTGACCAGTGTGTTCCTTGTATTATTCGCAGCCGGGCTTACCGCCCACGGTGTGCATGAACTCCAGGAAGCTGGAGTTGTTCCAGTGATAGTAGAACATGTTTGGGACATGAATGGGATACTGGATGAGAATAAAACTGCAGGCAGTCTTGTCAAGAGCCTTTTCGGATATAATGACAACCTGTCTTTGATTGAAGTGCTGTCCTATGCAGGGTATTATGCGTTGGCGTACGGGTTCTACCGAAATATTATAAAATCGGATTACAGCAAAAGCGCTGCTCCCGTTAAGCCTTTGACTGAGTAAGGGTTGTTGAAGATATCATAAAACTTACCAGGCTCAATCCACCGGCAATAGCGAAAACTACCTGGAAACCCCATTGATTAGCAATAGCACCACCTATCAGAGCACCAAATATCATGGACAGACTGATGACTGAATTGAGAAATCCGGAAGCTGTTGCCTTATCAGTATTACCTCTGATAAGGAGTTCAGTAGAACCTACTAACAGGAATGACCATGATGTGGCTACCAGTAACATACTGGGAATTACATGATAGAAGACCGTTGCCGGGATCAAGCTTATAAAGGCAGCTATTGAGAATAAATACCCGGCTTTTACTACTTTTTCCATATTCAAGCTGTCAAGTCTGCGCATCACGAAGAATTGGACAATTGGATTTATAGTGTAAATTACTCCTATCCAGAACTTATCCGCACCTAATGTTGTGAGATATAACGGGAATATGGTCCAGATTGCTACGGCCCCTGTATGTCGTAGAAAGAATGTAAGATAGATATTCCAATTCTTTTTAATGGTGGAAAATGAGAAATAATCCACTTTGATGCGTTCCACTTCCACTCTTTGCATGCCTGCTGCAATAAATAACGATACCAGGACCATTAATGCACTGACTACGAAAATGATATTATAATTCCCGATCAGGCCTGCCCCTAAAAAGCCTGCAGCCCAGCCCAGAGCACCAAGAGATATGAATTTTCCCAGGCTTCTTTTTTGTCCATACACATGCATGATAAGGGCTGCAGGATACATTCCAACACATATTCCCAATAACCCTCTGATAACTGCCAGGCTTAGCGGGTCATACGCAAACACCTGAAGAAAATAGGCGACAGCAGAGCATGCAAGACCCAGAAGCAATAATTTTTTAATATCCCACTCATCAGCAGCCTTACTGAACATATACGATGAGATAAACAGGCAGATCCCATACACACTCATTATGATACCCACCTGTGTGAGGGTGGCTCCCAACTCATTGGCCATGAGAGGGATGAGCATCATTGACATCATTATTGATGTGTTGGTAAAGAACTGGATAGCGTTGAGTCTCATTTTTGGTTTGGTAATGTTCAAAGTCTATTTTACACTATGGGGAGGGAAAATATTGGATTTATCAATATATCCAACGGTATTTAATAATCATGAATGGTTACAATGTTTTTCTCAAACCTTCCATTATAATACACAAAAATTTCGATCTCTTTGCCGTTTTTAAACTCCCGTATCCTGGCATCATAGGTTCTCTGGACATGCTTGAGCTTGTTTTTCTTGAAATATGCCTGAATTGCATTTAAAAATTCTATTTCGTGCTCAAGATATGCGATCTCATAATCCTTGGTCTCCCTGGCGATATGCTGACACTCCTGATAGTTAATCTCAGTATGGTAAAACCCATGCTCATTAAGACCGCTTATCTGACGCCAGTCGATATTTCCTTCTTCATCAGCTTCCCTGTGAAGCATGTAAGGGTATATCCTGCAGATGGTCAGCCTTTGATCATATATCTGGCATCGCTTGTTCTCATCTAGAAAGAAGCATGATCCGTCTGGGTCTGTTTTTAAGGCATAACCTGATACATAGAAACTGCCATTCTGATCACAGAACTCGTAGTAAGGAGCAGGTATCAGGGCTGATGCATCGATTTGCTTTATGGCAGCAGTGTCTTTGTCCAGAAGAAATACGTGGTCATTGAACTCTGTCGTGCAGCATTTGCCACATAAGTTGCATTCAAAACCCAATTCTTTGATGATGTTGATGAGTATTTCATCCGGGTAATCAATCAAGTTCTGAAGTTCTTCTTTAAGATGTTCTACCCTGAATTCAATTGATCGCTGCACTAAAGTAATCACCTGCACCATAGGGTTGCACTTTTATAAGTATTTAGCTTTACCAATTCAACGCATAAATTATTAATAAAAGCTAGCCATTACAATGCCTAAGAGGTCAAGAACTATGAAAAAAGCAATAATTGAAACCGATAAAGGCAATATGGTCGTTGAACTATTCGATAAAGAAGCACCCAAGACCGTTGAAAACTTCGTAAAGCTCATCAATCAAGGATTCTACAATGGGCTCACATTCCACAGGGTCCTCCCCAACTTCGTGATCCAGGGTGGCTGTCCCAAAGGTAATGGCACAGGCGGACCCGGATATAAAATCAAGTGTGAGATCAATCCCCGCAAACACTTAACAGGCACTCTTTCCATGGCACATGCCGGAAAGGATACAGGCGGCAGCCAGTTCTTTATCACCCACTCACCGCAGCCCCACCTTGACGGTATACATACTGTGTTCGGTCAGGTGATAGAGGGACAGGATGTGGTGAACAAGATCAAGCCGAATGACGTAATGAAAAAAGTCAGTGTTGTTGAAGAGTAGGATTATTTATTTATTTATTTTTACCCCTGAGACCGGGCTTTTTCTGAGCCAGTCTATATCTGACTGGTACAGTTGCCTTAGATCACGCAGTCCTAACCGTAACATAGCCAGTCTGCTCACTCCTAATCCCCATGCCAGTACAAGCTGTTTAATGCCCAGGGGTTCGGTGACCTCTTTTCGGAATACTCCTGCACCGCCCAGTTCTATCCAGCCCATGCCTTCAATATATACCTCTGGCTCCACGCTGGGTTCGGTATAAGGGAAATAAGCGGGTCTGAACCTGACATCAGTGAACCCCATCCGGTGGTAGAACATGGTAAGCAGACCCAGGAGATCGGCAAAACTCATCCCCTCATCCATTACTACGCCTTCAAGCTGCTCGAATTCCGGGGTGTGGGTCGGGTCAATGGTCTCTCTACGGTAGGCCCTGTCAATGCAGAAGGCCTTGACAGGTGGGTCTGGATTATCTGCCAGGTAGTGAATGGTAATAGCTGTAGTATGGGTACGTAACACGTTCATCTTTGCAACGTCCCTGCTCCAGGTACCGCCCCAGCCTTTACTGCTGATATCGCCGCCGTGTTCATGCATAGCTGCTACAGTATCAACATATTCAGGGGGCAGATCACTTGTGCTATCTAAATGAAACGTATCCTGCATTTCCCTGGCAGAGTGGTCCTGGGGCTGGAACAGAGCATCAAAGTTCCAGAAACTGCTCTGGATAATATCTCCCTTGATCTCGGTAAATCCCATTTCAAGGAATATCTGGCGCATTTCATCTATGAGGCGCTGGTACGGATGTATCTTGGCTCCGTAGATCGGAACCACGGGCGTATTGATATCGTAGGAACGCAGCTTTTTTTGTTTCCAGGCTCCTGTCCTTATAAGATCAGCATTGAGCTGTGCCACTTCTTCTTCCAGGGTAATCCCTGCCTGAAAAATAGTTAATCCTGAATCAGTGATAATTATGGTTCTTGTCTTCTCTTCATTAATCTCTATGAGATTTCGTTTGGCCAGATCCTGCATTACTTTTTTTGGGATCTCTAATCCGGGTCCGTTCAATAATTGTGCAAGTGCTTCTTCATCGTCTCCCTTTGGAGGAATACTTTCAGGTATCAGGTCCCCATCTTTTATCTGTGCCCAGCCTTTTTTACGCAGCCAGCCCAGAGCTATTCCTGATAACTTGGGTCCGAATTCTGATTTTAGTGCATCTATAGGAGTTGGTGAGGTAATCTTTTCAATGATCTGACGCTCAGGCAGTCCGGATGCAGCATACTCTTTACCTTCCTTTGTCAGGTGATATTTCTCAATGATCTCTTCCGATACCTGTACAAGCTCCTTTTCCTGCAGTAAAAATGAACTCTGGATCGCAGCTTCCACGCTGAGACCAGAAGCATTGGATAATGTTTGAGGGTCTGTGGTCTTCAGTTTCCCTAATGCCAGAAGCACCTGCTTTTCGTTTGGGGTCAGATCTTTTTGGGTATCATCAGCCATTGTTTGCACCGAGGTATATACTTCCTTGTAGTATTTCAATTATGGTCACTTTACTATCTCACAGTTATATTTTTGATGGACATAGAACCGTTTTATCATTTAAAAATGTTGTTTTAATTATGATGCCTGCCTGATCTGGATGGCTGTAAAATAATGCTATGTTTATAATATCGTTTTCAATATTGAAAAGCGGGGGATTTAAAGCAGTTTTTTGAATGAAAATGTCGGTAATTATCGAATTGACAAAGTTCATAACAAGATTATTATTATGTTGTTTGAAGACCTTGTACTTTAGTACAGGGATAGTTATTATGCTCCCAGAGGCAATAAGAATCCAGAATAACCTCCTTCAACCTGAAAATCAGGCGCACAGAGATAAAGTAATTACTGATTGCGCTTATTTAATTGTTTAAAATTATGAGGAAGTATGAGCAAAAAATTAGATTTAATAATGAATCAAATCGAAAATATGAGAGGCTCAGTTATAGTCGGTAAAAATGAGACTATTGGGGAAACTGCTAAAAAGGATATTCAAGAACAGTGGGTAAAAAATCATGTTGAAGCTATTATAAACACTGTTTTAGCAATGCGTCAACGTTGGAAAGAAACCGCCGAACCACGTTTTACCGAATACCAACGAAATTATCCACATATTAAAACTTTATATGACTTAGATAATCTTATAAAACGTATATCTGAACAAGAATTCTGCAAAAAAGTCTTAGGTATAACCATAACCAAAAGCAATAATTGGCGTTATTACCCATGTTCTCCACAATGATAAGGATATGGTCGTTGCGTGCCGAAAATGAGTCTGTACCACAACGAGGACATTTTTATCAAAATCACTATGCTGTGGGGCTTACGATGTCTTATAACTGACGAAGATGGGTTATAAAATGTTAAATGATATGGTCAAAGCTTTTACTGAATGGGAGTCTTTGACTATCCCCCCGAAAAAGTAAAGCAGAAATTTTTAAGCTAGCACTTCTTCGGTTACTTTCGGTTGCTGCCTTATGATTTTCTGTTCAAGAAGGCTAATCATTTCATCGAGATTAATTATGCTTTGCTATCTATGGAATTCAAATCGACCGAGTAAATTAACATTTTGCTAGACAATAGGAGAAATCCGTTTAATGAGGGCTGCTTCTTCCTTTCTGCCTCCCGATTGCGTAAATATTAATGCACTTCTGGGTTGCGATTGATAAAATTCCATACACTCAAGCATAGTTCGGCAAATTCAGAAACATTCTTCATTCTGCTTTACCATTTCGGGGGGATAGTCAAAAACTGCCACGCACCGAAAAAGTAAAATAAGGAAATCTCAAGCTTTAGTTTGACCAGATCATGCCTTATTGCATTCTGATCTGGCCTTTGCTATTATCCAAATAATGCCATATCCGCATCTGAGAGTTTGGTAACCTGTACTAACTATTCCTGAAAAAACTGCAAATCTTGTTTATGAGGATTTCCTTTCTTTTTACTGGAAATAAGGAGCTGAAAATAGGAATATTGGCAAACAGCGATGTTTAATTACTTAGCGTGTGTGTACGCAGAAATACTGGTGATACCCTTTATACCTTTTTCGTGCTATTTTTCCCATAAATTTCCCTCACAGTGAACATAGCTTAACTAGGTGTCCACTTTGAGGGCGCAGTCCACAGCGAAACGTCAGTTGCTGAGAAGTAGGTGCATATATCAGACTTACCAATCAGCAAAATAAGACAAGGCCATAGACATCAATCTTGGAAGAAAA
Source organism: Candidatus Nanoarchaeia archaeon (assembly GCA_035530415.1). Classification (GTDB taxonomy): domain Archaea; phylum Halobacteriota; class Methanosarcinia; order Methanosarcinales; family Methanocomedenaceae; genus Kmv04. The sequence goes on from DATKUV010000128.1 coordinate 6,468, forward strand.
GCTTCCGCTAAACATGCTGGCGCTCAATGCCACCACCCGCACTACAAAGGCATCAGCCCGTATCATATTTCGGCAGGCAGAAACGACAGCCGTTATAGCCGCGGTCTAGTGCTAGGTTAAGGTCATCAAAGGGGATGCGGTGCCAAGCGGAGATTTTTTCTGCCCAAATACAATTGGGCAAATGGATTTCGCCACTACTGCGGTTCGCCAAGTAGGCCGGCGAGCCAACGATGCGAGCCACCAAGGTTACGCGTCCTGTTATCGCACCATCGGTGTATTGCTCAACAAACACCGGATAAACATCACCTGGCTGGAACTGAGGAGGCATGGTCACCTCGAGGCGAATCAGAGTATTTTCGCGCGACTTAAGGCGTATTTGCTTCAGGTCGGCAGTCCCTAGCGAAGTCACCTCCACTTTGCACACCCGCCCGCCTTCCGACTCCCATGTCTTGGCCAGGTTTATGGCTTTCGAACCTTCCATGTAGTGGCTAGGTATCTTGAGCGTGACACGTCCACCCTGCGGCAAGCCGCTACGGTCAATATGCAGGTCAGACAAGGTAGCATTGCCCGGCTTCCCGGCGACATAGAAATCCATCGTTGTGATTGAATTAGGACTAATATCTTTAACAATCACATTTTTCCAGGCTAGGTTGCTTTCCCAGCGAACGGCACTGACATCCTCCTGCAACAACGGGTCATCCGGATGATCTACCGAAGCGAAAAGACAAAAATGGCCTTCATCATAAACATTCGTATCCGGATCGGGGGGAGTCCACTCAAAAGCCTGAGTAATGACATGCCCATCACCGCTGGCGGTGCGTGCCGGTACATTGGCTGTCTGCGTATTGCCGGGATTCCCATTGACGCTAATATCGGAAGAGTTCCAGTAAGGCCGATTTAAGTTGGTACCTGGGTTAGCCCAGTAAAGTTTGACAGTGGCGTTGTTGGCCGCCCTGGAACCGCGGTTATACACCTTTACGAAAACGTAGTTGGTCTGCCCGTGCTCCGGGTTTGGGGCCGGGGCAGCATTGGGATCGTTCGTTAGACTGACCCAGATATCAGGTGACAGATATCCCACTCCGACAGTTGGAGCGACGCCGATGTCGGCGGCATTGTCTTTGATATAAAGATCAACAACGTCCAGACCGGCACTCACCACTACGGCAAAGTCCTGTCGTTGTCCGTGTGTGACCAGCGTTGGCACGTTAATACCGCTTATTCGCACAGTGTAATTGCCTATCTGCGGATTGGGGATTATGACTTGCTGGACATTGTTGTTGGTGGGTGCGCCCTGGGTAGTGGTTCCGTCCGGGGCAATGATGGATAGACGCAGCTGGTTGACTATACCAATAGCATTGGTCGGGTTGCTGGGGAAGTCGGTCCAGACCAGCGTGGCTCGGAATGGAACTGTTACGTTTGTTACCTGAAATGTATAATCGCGATCATTGCCTGTGCCCACCGCGTCATTGGCATTGTCTCGGAAACGCCAGTAAACAGGGAGATCCGGGAAGAGCGCATTCTGCAGGTTGACTCGGCCCCAGCCCTGGCTGTTATCAGGAACCGCACCTACCTCAGACGGCGTGTATTGGCCAGTGATAGGAACCGCACCATGGATCAGGATCGCCTTTAGCAGCGCCCCGGATGGGTTGTGCAGACACACTCGCTGCAGATACTGTCGGATAAGGGCTATCGTACCGGCTGTTAGCGGCGTGGACATGCTGGTGCCGCCGCTCCAACAGTACAGTCCATGCAATGGATCCGTTGCCGGGAGATCGCCCCACAAAGGCATCTCAGTTACAGCCGAGGAGCGCACCGACAGGATGTTGGTGCCGGGCGCTACCACGTCGGGTTTCACCCTGCCGTCGTCTGTGGGGCCGCGGCCGCTGAAGGCAGCCATCCCCTGTGGATCGTTCGAGACATGATCATTGCTGATCGGGGGCACGGGATATTTTGCCGCCCAAGTCCCAGTCGCCCAGTTAATATCATAAGCTGGTGGCGGATTCGATCCATGCGGACGGTTGCCCTCTGTTGCACCAACTGTGATGCAGTTCTTTGCACAGCCCTGCGGACTGATAGAATCAGTGTCTATAACACCGTTGCTGTTTGAATCTATACCAGCATTTGACGCCGCATAAAGGATGAATGCATCCTTATGGTTCCACATGAACTCGTCAATGTCCTGGGATGCGGCAGTATATTGCCCATTCTGGTTGCGAGTGCTCCAACTGTTGGAATGGATCCTGGCCCCATCGTTATATGCCTGCTGGAACAACTGGTTATAGTCAGCCGGAATGCCGTCCAAACTCCCGTTACTATTTCGTTCGATGGCCTGAAACACCAAGCGGGCGGCGTGCGCCATGCCGCGAATCGTGCCATTCGACCGGGCACCATTGCTTAAAACCGAGCCGGCAACGTGCGTCCCGTGACCAGAATTGACGTCATTAGCACCGTCGCCTACACGGTCGTAGATGTTGACTATTCTGCCTTCGAAATCGTCGTGCATAGTGGCATCGTTAACACCCGTATCCAGTCCCGAGTCGGCCACGGAAACGATCTGCCCTTCTCCGTCTAGACCGTGGTTGTCCCAGACATCCCGTACGCCGATGAGTGGGGCGGACACGTTATTATCCAGCACGGGAAGTTCAAACGGTTCGATCCACTTTACCTCGACCATTTTGGCGAATTGATCGACAAGTACGGGGTCCAGCGAAGCAATAATCGTATCCCCTTCAGCCTTTACGACGGTACCGCCCTTGCTTGTGATTACCTTGGTGATCTTGTCCCGGTCTGACGACCGATGCAAAAGAAACGTCAGATTCCCCTCCGGCTTCGGCTGAAAAGCTTCAGGTTGGATCGAAAGGCTGGCTATTTCAGCGCCAGCAGCCGGTCGCCTGCGCCCCATCAACAAAGGGCTCACTTTGTAGGCAGGTTCATACACGCCGACCCAGTTTACGAATTTGAGGGCCTTTATCTTCTCAATTGCACTGGCGGGCAGCTTTACCAGGAAAGCATTCTCTGGCACATACTCCACTACATCGGCACCCAGTTCCTTGATCTGCTCGCTCCATTCGATCTTTATCAGTCCGATGAACTGGACGATCCAGTAGTCGCTCTCTAGCCGGTCGCGCTCGGCCCGTTTCAAGCTTAGGGCTTGAGGCATTTCTGGTGCCAGCATAGTTGTGTCGATCTCGACGGAACGCAGGCGGATCATGCGCGCAGCCTCCTGGGGTTCAAGGGTGTAACCCTGATTTTTCAAGGCAGCGACTTGATCATCGGTCACCTCAGCCAAGATGGCATGAGGGTAAGTTGACAGCACTTTAGTAACAGCCTGCTCCACCTCGCGCCGCACTTGATGCCGCTTTTTGATGTCAACCCGATCTATGTATATCAATACTATATTTTTCTTCATATTATTTCACTCCCATTCATATGAGACCTTCAACTCCACACATAAATATATGGATATTGTTTTCCTGACTATAAAGTCTTTTGATAAGGGTATCACCAGTATTTCTACGTACACGCACGCTAAGTGCTTGCTATGAAATAAAGTAGCAAATTTCATTTGTTTCAATAAGTCTATTGATTGCGATATATGACCTTATACGAATTGTTATATCGATATGTTATTTTTCGGTTACCCCTAAGGAATTAGAGCCTCACTAAATCTCTATTGAGCTTATATTCTCCATACAAAAAACGTTACTCTATTCAATCGGGCTGATATGCGCGGATTGAAGAAATTGTCAGCAGCGCAAAGGAAGTTGAAGACAGAAAACTTGGCAAAAAACGGAATGCTTAACCCCTTAGCGTGCGTGTACGTAGAAATCGGGGCGGTACCCTAACAGGATAACATTGCTACTGCTGCCAGAGAATCCAGAGTGAGGAAGCAGTAAATATTTTTTTGGAAATTTGGAGCAGATAGAAAAAAGATATTACTTTTCATGAATGGTCACTATATACAGTTCAATAAAGGTCGTATAACCTATCTTTGATGTAATCCGGCAAGTTGGGTTGGCGTAGAAGACGATCTAGAAATGATTTATCATCAGCGACAGTTAATCTATCCAGATTAAGTGGTTCTAACAGCTCTGAGAGAGGAATACTAGCAGCTTCGACTTCTGTTGGCAAATGAGCAGTCTTCATACTCTGTTTTCCAAAAGGTAAATGCGGCCTAAGCGCCAATCCTGGAGGGTCATCGTGCTCCAACGTCAGAAACCAATGAGTTTCTATAAAAGCGGCATCTGCTCGCAATGTTTCCGGAGAAGGGTGTTCAAGCTTAAAAGCCAAATCAGGCAGCTTTCGCAATCCTTTACGTAGGCGACCACGGGCTTCATTCAATGTTAAAGCCCCAACAACAGGATCCGAGGTTTCTTGGACTAAATTCAACAAACGTTTTGCATGACCTACTTTCAAGTATTCACAACGTTCTATTTTAAAATCAAATTTCTTCATTAAGCTTTCACGTCCGTAGCGAGGCACTCCGTTAATTATCACTAAAATAATTCCAGTTTCATGTGACTCCAAAAATTTACCATAAGGGTCACCACTACGTCCTGAAATTACGAGCAAGTCAGCTCGTTTATTACTTTCAATAGAACCCAATTCTTGTTCCCACTTCAATATTTTGGATGCATTACATGTGACCATGGCCAATAATTCTTTATCCGTGAATACGTTGCCTTGTGCTTCACTGATCAGGCGTGCTACTTTGAGCTCTCCTAAAAGATTCTTGCTTCCGGTAGGTGACCAATCTGAGCCAATACCAAAAACCAAACCACAGGCTTTTGCTGAATTGATTTCTACCGTTTCACCATAAAGCATAAGGTTACTAAGTGGCGACCAGATTATCGACCCACCATGTTCAGATAGCGTTTGATAATCATCAGGTTTGAGTGCGAGAGAGTGGATGCCCGCTAAAGCTGGAGTGATTGCCCAATCACTATTGGATAAATGCAAAGCTTCAAAGTGTTTGTGAGATTTTTCATCTGTTCCCTCGGCTAGATGCAATAGCAAGCATGAACTACGCTGCAATCTCGCCAGAAATTTGTTAGCGTCCTCAGCATCCACATCTGATATCTTTGTTTTTGCCTCAGGCAAATTGACATCATTCGTCTCTTCCACATTTCGAACGATACCATGATAATAGCGATTTATGCCCCGATTACTATAAAGGGAGATTCCTTGAGATGTTGTAACACCACCTAATAAGCACTTACATTCTACGTACCGTACTATGGCGGGAACGTAGTATGGGATTCGACCCAAGACTCCCATTGGCCCACTGATTAATTTTCGATAGGCCAGCTTGCCTCCACTCCATTGATCTCTGTTGGTATACCGTTTGGGTACATCCCATTGTTGGAGAATATTGTAACTCAGGTGATTATGTAATTCGATAAGACCAGGATAGATTGTCCCCCCAGTCCTTATAATTGGGACATCATCATAACCTGGCGGAGGTGGAGAGCTACTGGACTGCACAGAAATGATACGGCCCGCATTTACATATATGACACCTCTATCCAGGATGCTGGAACATACATCCATAGTAACTACTCGTCCTTCCAGTGCGAAAGGAGGACCGGTAAGAGGATCTATCGGAATTGATGACATATTTTATTATCTTATAAAAACTGGTAATAATCACATCTGGAATGATACTCGATGATTTTGAGAGAGAAAGTTATAAGATCGCGCTCTTGAAAGTTTCATTTAACACCTTATCCGAACGCCAGCGCCTGTGATTCCAGCTGTGTGTAGGCCAGCAACGTTCAACCGGGCTGGCAAATCAGTCAGCACGTTTAGGAAGTAATAAGCCGGAATTGGTGTAGGAGGGTTAGTATTGTGGAAAGGAAAACCTGGAATGGCAAGTTGAACTGCTTCAGCAAAGGGAGCAATTCGATTACTCAACATTCTTGGTTTGCTGGCCTCAAAGAACGAAATCTGTTGTGGTTTTTTCCCAGGCACTTCAAACTCTAAATCTCGTTGACGAATATTTACGTTAAATTCTGATTTAAAAAGCTCTTTTGTACCTGAGAATGAGATTCCCACATCTGTTTGAGCTTCAATATTAAAGCCTGCTTGAGTGAGCTGGCTTGTTACCTTGTCAATATTATCAATTTTGGGACGAAATTCATCCAGTTTATCAAAAGAGAACTTGTCGAAATGTTTGAAAATTGATAGACCAGTATGTGATTTAAGCGTGACTGATGCTATAATTTTTTCGTTTGTCATAATATACGACCCTTTATGAGATTGTCGGATAACCCCTTAAATTCATCCTAAATTCATCCGTTTTTAACTGATATTATTATTAAATATTTAATAAAAACTGTTTTTTATAGTATATAAAGTATAAATTTCTCATATTTAGGAAATTTTAAGGATTGGGCGAATCTTATTAAATAAATCGATAAGTTATATATTTAAAAAGTCACAAGACTAACTTGACGCTATGGCTTTTCCGGCTCTTGTGGCAGGAAACTTTCAAATACATTACCATCAATTCTATTATGAAAATGATGTGGGAATGTCTTGACATTCTTCCATACCTCATGTTTTGCATTATCCCAGCGGTAGATGGTATTATCCAAATGTCTCCTCTCCCAATGGTAGGCATATCTTCCCTTAAGCTGTCTTGAGAACCATATATCCAGGAATGTCTCATCCACAATAAATAGTCTTAACTTTCCTTCTTTTATTTCGCAGCAAGTCGTGACATCAGCGAATTCTGTTTCTGCGATATTGGCCAGTTTTAGAAACCGCGAATCAATCATCTAACATCCCAAAAAAGTACATCATCTTTGTTATCTCGTATTCAAGATAATCTATTTTGGTCAGATCATCGAGCACATCTGATTCTATAACTTCTCCCTTCTCTATAGCATGCTCCAGTTCTTGAATCGATTTTATTTTTTACTTATGATAGAGTATATAATGATGTAACTCAATTTTACCCAGTTCAGACCGTATGTATGCTTTTACACTCTGGCTAACAAGTTCACTTTCTTTGATACCCATTTCTTTCGATAATTTATGCAGAACTGTGGACATGTTATCACATCTTGCTTATGATATGGAAACACTTGTTGTTTAATTAAGTGTGGGTATTTGCTATCCCCTTAATGTTTTGCCTATTTATCCATTGAAATCTTATGGTATTTCCTGAGGTCATTAATATAACGCTCAAGTGCTTCTTCAAACATCTCAAAATACTGGTATAAAGACAGGAACGAGTTTGGGTCGAAAGTGGCTAATCTTGAGAAAGGATGTGCTTGCAGGACCGGGTGTGGATGTTCATGCGCAAAGCGTGTCGGGAAGTGGTGTGCGGTAAAGGCTGCGCCATGGCTGTTGAAATATATAATTCATGTTCCGCATTTAGTTATCTCTGCGCGTGCCCAGACATAAAGATCAGAACTAATTCGAAAATCTCCTTTTGTCAGTTTATTAAGAATTTCAATTGCCCTTTCATTTGGTATTTTTTTCGTTTTTACAGATGCAACGAGAAGTCCTATAAGACCTGTATATTTCAAACCTTTTGATTCTGCAAATCTTCTTGCGTTAGATTCTTCAAGAATAAGTCTATCATTTGAGTCCGCTACAAGGAATAAACTTGCCTCTCCAAGGTCAAGTCCATATTTCCTGAGTTCAACTGGTTCCCCTTTAAAATCAAGCACTTGAATCCATGTATCCAGTGCTTCCTTTATGATTTCTTCTTCGGGATTGTTGCCTTTCAGGATTTCATCCTTGATTTTAGTCGTAATATGTATATTCCCAAAGATTCGCTTAAGTATGCTCAGTTCGCCAATTTTAGCAAGGGCAATGAGAGTTGATGAATCAATTAATATCCGCATCGTTAAGCCAGCTTTCTGCTTCTTGTGCATCCTTCATTGTCTCTTCAATACTCTGCTTGAAAAAAGAAATACCCTTTTGTGCAAGGTATTTAGCCATTTGCTG
>DATKUV010000129.1:0-6012 GCA_035530415.1 Candidatus Nanoarchaeia archaeon
TCCTGTTCCTCAGGATCTGCTTTAGCAGGAATCGAGCCTATTTTACGTGGCTTCATCCCAATTGACTTTAAAAATTCCCGAACCCGATTTTCACTGCGTTTAATTCCAGTCACCTCTTCAATTTTGTTCATAGCCTGTTTAACGGTAGCAGGAGGATGTTTGCGAAAATATTCTTCAAGGGTAAATCTATACTGGATCAATTCACTTTTTGGTTGATAAAAACTAATTTCTTTCAATGCCTCGATGCCTCCTTTTTGAAATGTCCTAAGGTATGTGCGTAACGTATTTGTAGAAATTCCAGTTAAATAGCATATGTCTTTATGGGACAATTTTTTGCTCTTTAGTAAGAGAACTTCCATTTTAAGTTGGACTCGAGGATGCAGATGGTGATAACGTTCATAATTCAATGCTTTTATATCAGCGTCTGAAAATTCAATATTGATCAAAATAATCCCCTCCAATATTAGAATTTTATTGATATTATTATAAATATAATATATAAATCATACGAAAAATTATTGAATATTATGGCAAAATTGAATTCCTACAAATTTAAAAATAATATTTTATATGATTTATTAGATAATATTCCTATAAAAATAGTAATTTATGCAGGTGCTGAGTATAGTGGAATCTGAAATTTGGGATTGTAAATCTACAATCTTTTTTTCGAGTTTTAATATTTTATTTTCAGATTCAAGATCACTTTTATTCAGAATTGAAGAAATTCGTGCTTCATATATTGCAGTTATTAGGATTCTCAAGCTTTCTTCATAATTCTCATTATTTATCGTTGGACATTTGAGAGATGCAATATCCGATGGTAGACTTTTTATTAAATCATCATTACTAATAAAGGTGAGAATTTCAGTATTATTTTTCTTACTTTGTTCAATAAAAGCTGCATCTAACTCTTTATTTACCCATTCAGACTCTATTGAATTTGGTGTAAGGTAAACAAAAAAAACATCACATTTTTGAATCCCTTCTTCAAATACTTTTTTTCTCAAGGATTTACCAGGTGGTATTTCCCAATCATCGTACCATGCTTCTGTTGCATGACACTCACTTTCCGCAGGTAAATTCCAAAAGAGAATTTTTTTTTTAGATATAGAATGATGTCATATGATTGTGGTTTTAGAAATTTGCATGCAAATTGTTCTGAATAGAACATATTAATTTTCTGCAGAAGTTGGCAAATAGTACATTCAAAACCTGTATTTCATGCATATAAAGTATAAAATATTATTTAAAAAACGTACAAAAACGCTAACTGGAAAAATTATTGAATTTTTGTAGATACCTGCGGAAAGTGCGATGACACATTTAAATCAATAGAATATTATGATTGGCAATATAAATAATTATACTATTTTGTATAACTCACATATTTCATAGCCACGGATTTACACTCCGGCTGGTCCACAATTCCACACTTTTGTGGATTCATGACACCCTCAAAACAATCCCTCATTTCTTCAAACAAATAGAGCAGTTCTCAACAATATATTCAGATGAACCGGCCTGTTCCCTGCGTTTCCACCCTTCGGTCTGCAGTATTTTGCAAATATTGCAAAAATCCGCGGTTAGGTTCGAAGTATCTTCATTTAAAGCTACTGATTCTGCAAATTCTTTTATCTCTTCTTTGGCATTATCAAAAAAATCAGTATCAGCTCCTCGTTTAGAACTAACATACTGGGAGACTGCGGCTTTAGAAACTCCAAGGCGCTTTGCAATATCCTGCTGCTGCAACCCGTGTTCCTGCATCAATAAACGTGCGATTTCCACCCTGATAGCAGGCAGGACTTTCTGAACCATTATCTCACATGGAGGTCTCATAATTTCAATAATTCCTATAAGGTTATTTATCTATTTTGATTCTTGTTTTTTTTTGTAATCTTCGATAGCGAGATGCAATCCGTCTGCTGCAAGGTTAGAACAGTGCATTTTCACAGGCGGCAGGCCATCAAGTGATTCGGCCACATCATCCCTGGAGATCTCAAGTGCTTCTTCAATGGTCTTACCCTTTGCCAGTTCAGTAATCATACTGCTTGTGGCAATTGCTGCGCCACACCCGAACGTCTTGAATTTTACATCACTTAATTTACCGTCATCTACTTTGATGTAGATGGTCATCATATCGCCGCAGACAGGGTTTCCCACTTCTCCGATACCATCGGCATCCTCAATTTCACCAACATTTCGGGGATTAGAGAAATGTTCCATTACTTTTTCACTATACATGTTATCATCACTATAATATTTAAGAAAATATCTAATTAATCTTTCGGTGTTATGGGGGACATTGCCCTGAGTTTTTTTAAAATTTCGATCAGGTTCTCAACCACATAATCCACTTCATCCATGGTGTTCTCCCTACCCATTGTTATTCGCAGACTTCCATGGATCTCTTCTGGCGAGATTCCAAGGGCCATTAATACATGGGACGGCTCAAGTGACTTTGATGAACAGGCAGAACCTGTGGATACATCCACACCCTTAATATTAAGCATCATCAGTAGGGATTCACCTTCAACGAAGTTAAACCTTATATGTACATTATTGGGCAATCGCTGGGTGGGATGGCCATTCAGATATGAATAAGGAATTGAATCAAGCAGCTTTTTGATCATAGTATCCCTGAGATTTATAAGATGTTTTTCATCCTCCGAAAGTCGCTGATCTGCCAATTCTATTGCTTTTGCAAAACCAACAATACCCGGGATATTCTCAGTACCTGCCCGTTTCCCGAACTCGTGGGCACCACCCTGCACTAAACTCTGCAGCCTGGTGCCTTTTCGAACATATAATGCACCTACACCTTTGGGACCGTATATCTTATGACCAGAAATGGACAGCATATCAACGCCCAGATCGTCCACATTTACCGGGATCTTACCTACAGACTGGACCGCATCTGTATGCATCAGAATATCGTGTTCATGGGCGATTTTGGATATTTCTTTTATGGGCTGGATCGTACCGATCTCGTTGTTAGCATGCATAATGGATATCAGGATAGTATCATCGGTAATTGCAGCAGCAACATCTTCAGGATTTACTACTCCCTGGTCATCCACAGGTACATATGTTATGTTGAATCCGGTCTCACCCAGGTATTTACAGGTATTGAGAATTGCAGGATGCTCGATAATCGAGGTAATAATATGTTTTCCAGCATTTTTTTTATGATAAGCAATGCCTTTCAGGGCAAGATTATCAGATTCAGTCCCACCTGATGTGAATATTATCTCATCACTCCTGGCTCCGATAAAATCAGCAACAAATTCTCTTGATCGATTCAATACCTTTGCAGCATCCTGTCCAGTGGAATGAAGGCTGGATGCGTTCCCAAAAAATTCATTATAATATGGTAGCATGGCATTCACAACTTCAGGGTCTGGTTTTGTTGTTGCACCATGATCCATGTATATCCGTTTCACCTGCTTATCACCTCAGATTTTATAAAAGATATTTTTCAATATGCATATAATTTCCCCAAATAGGTAAATATTATAATACTAAAAACAATTAAGTTATTTCAATGCCCAAGGATGGCATTATTAAAAAAACAGTAGAATCAGATTTTAATCTGTTCTGGAGAAAATCCTCTTTTTACAAGCACGTCTTTCATTCTTGTTTTATGATTGCCTTGCAATTCGATACTATTTTCTTTTACGGTTCCACCACAAGCGAATTTGGATTTTAAATGCGTTGTCAGTTCATGCAGGTCGATTTCATGTGGATCGAGACCTTCAATAACTGTTACTTCTTTTCCATATCTTCGCCGATTTATCTTCACCATAATTCTTTGTTGTTCCTTTGCAACTTCCTCGCAGATACAAAGCTCATTAGGTAAGCCGCAAACAGTACACATCTCTGAACTCATGTTTTGATTTTTTCCTCCAAAGTTATAATTTGTTATAAAAACATTAAAATAATAATTTTTAATGTCTTTCATACTGGTTGATACTGATGATATTAAAACATAATGGTAAGACCCTTGCCAGTCAAGTTGTTTTTGCAAAAAATATATTTAGCCAAATGTTGGGGCTAATGTTTCGAAAAAATATATCTCAAAAATTTGCGATGATATTTATACTAAAAAAACCAATTACCATGGGAGTGCATATGCTATTTATGCGTTTTCCTATCGACACTATATTTTTGGATGAAGATAAAAAAATTGTTGGTATTGAAACATTGAAGCCATGGGTGGGCCATAAAAGGATGAAAAGGGTAAAATATCTTATTGAGATGAATAAAGGGATCGCAGAACAATTCGGGCTAAAGATCGGAGATATAATAAGCTTTGATTAAATATCAATGAATATCATAACTTTTATGAAACGTACTATACAATATTCAATATTAAGGGGTCAAAATGATGGAACATAAGATTCTGTGGCTTAATATGAGGGATGTGGAAGGACTAATAGATATAAAGAGTGTACTTCCTGTTGTGGAAACCGCTTTTCGTGAGCATGGGTTGGGTAGGGTCCAGATGCCCCCAAAGATGTACCTGAATTTTAAAGCCCATAATGGTGATCTGCGGGCCATGCCCGGATACCTTGAAGGGCCTGATATTGCAGGGTTGAAACTGGTTAATGTGCATCCTGATAATCCCGGCCGCGGTCTGCCCACAGTAATGGCCCTGGTTATTTTGAATTCCACTGAGACGGGGGCGCCGTTGGCAATTATGGACGGCACAATCCTGACCGACCTGCGTACAGGGGCCGCTGGTGGAGTGGCCGCCAAATACCTTTCCAGGGAAGATTCAAAAGTGGTGGGCTTGATAGGTTTAGGCCACCAGGCCAGGACCCAGCTTCGTGCCCTGATGCAAATACGGGATATACAGCAGGCCAAAATATTTGATAGTTCATCCAGTTCTGCATCAGCATTTAAGGAAGAGATGGAAAAAGAACTGGGAATCGAGATAATCAAAGAACCTAATGCCTGTGAAGTGTGTGATTGTGATATTCTGGTGACAACCACTCCTGTAAGAACCCCTATAGTACATTTCCATTGGATAAAAGAAGGTACTCATATCAACGCTATCGGGGCAGATGCTGCCGGAAAAGAAGAACTTGAACCAACAATCCTCAAGAATGCAAAGGTAGTTGTGGATGATATACCCCAGGCTTCCCATTCAGGAGAGGTGAATGTGCCAATTTCCAAAGGCATTTTTTCAGTAAAAGAGATCTATGCTGAACTGGGTCAGATAGTAAGCGGTAAAAAACCAGGTCGTGAGAGCGATACCGAAATAACGGTGTTCGATTCCACAGGTCTTGCTATTCAGGATATTGTAACAGCAGATCTGGTTTACAGACTGGCACTTGAAAAGCAAATCGGCGTTGAGCTGGAAATGTTCTAACTTTCCACGATCAAAAACACATTCTTTTTAAATAAGTAAGTAAATTTTCATTTTATTCTAATTGACTTTATGGTAGGTAAATTACAGTCAAAAGAGGGATTTAGATGAAATTGAATGCGACTTTTATTTCAGGAAGGACAGTTGACCAGGGTGCTAACCTTGAGAACAAAACTTCCACGGCATATTTTAATGCTGCTGGGTATTGTGAAATGAACTCCACAGACGCAGGAAAGATCGGGGTGGAACCGGGAAACAATGTCAAGGTCACCACTGATTTTGGAACTGTTGTGATACCGCTTAAGATATGCGAAGGGAACCCTGATGGGCTGATATTCGTACCTATGGGACCCTGGGCCAATGCAGTAGTGGATCCAGACACAAAAGGGTGTGGAATGCCAGGTTTCAAAGGTATACAGGCTATTGCGGAAGCAACCGGGGAGAAGGCACCGACCATGAAAGAACTCATGGCCAGGTTAAAATAAAGGAGGATGTGACATGATAATCAAAGATGTACTTTGCCCCTTCTGCGGATGTCTATGTGATGATCTGGCAGTTGAGGTAGAAAATAATAAGGTTGTAGATGTGCAGCATGCCTGTAAGATAGGTTCAAGCAAGATCATGGGCCACGACAGGATCAA
>DATKUV010000130.1:0-11554 GCA_035530415.1 Candidatus Nanoarchaeia archaeon
CTAGAACCACGTCTTGAAGAAGCAAAGTCAGGTAAAAGAGTCGTCTTTTTTGTTGATGCTGCCCATTTTGTATGGGCTCCATTTCTAGGGATATTGTGGTGTTTTACAAGAATATTTATTAAAGCACCATCTGGTAGAAAACGATTCAATGTCCTTGCTGCATTAAATGCAGTAACTCATGAATTAATCACTGTTACCAATGATACTTATATCAATGCCGATAGTGTTTGTGAATTATTAGACTCTATTTCACTTCTTGATATTAATGTCCCAATTACACTTGTTTTGGATAATGCTAAATATCAAAAATGTAAAATTGTTTTCGAATTAGCTGAACTCCTCGATATTGAATTACTTTATCTTCCCCCTTACTCTCCAAATTTGAATCTGATCGAACGTTTATGGAAATTTATCAAGAAAGAGTGCCTATATTCAAAATATTATTCTAACTTTGGGGATTTAAAAAATGCTATCATTAACTGCCTGAGCCAAACTGAAAGTACTCATAAAAAAAAACTTGATTCTTTACTTACATTACGGTTTCAGAGATTTGAAAAAGCTCAATTTTTGGAGGTGTGAAGTATAACAATAAAGATACTAATTTGAAATCAATTGAAAAAGCCCTAGAACTGACAATTTTCAAATTAAAAGATAATAATAAATTTACAGCTTTGATTGTATTTGAATTTCTTTGGCCGCATTTTACATATGGGTTATCTTGGGGTGAAAAAGTATATGATATATTGACTTCAGGCACTTTTAGTTTTGAAGAGATTATGTCCCAATTTTTAGTTAGAAATTTAATATTCAATAAAGGGGATATTGATGATCCAATTTATTACCTCACTGATTTAGGGAATGAATTTGCATCCTATTTAACAAAAGAAGGTTATATTTTCAATAAACGTAAAAGAAAAACGTAAATTTCACTATTTGCAGACCTTCCGGGCCACCCATTATTATTCTTGAGACATTTCTCACGTCAGTATCCTCAATGAACATCTGGTCAATTACCGTGCGTCTTTGTGCGCGCATTGCCATAATCCCACGAGTTACGTTTCCTCACCGATGCCAGAACTATAAATAGATCAGTTCAGTATATCTGTGACGCTCTGCTTGATTATCGAAATCAACCAGGCAGGCGCAGTATACCTTGTGATTATCAACCTCTTGTAGGAAATTAGAATTTTATACTGACGATGAACAAGAGTTTAAGTATAAATAAAATACTTATATACTAACAGTTAACTTATTTTTATTACATATAGAGTGGGATTTCTCACCTATTTGGGTTTATTTTAGGTTAATTGGGAATCATGGTGAGGAATCAATTGAATAAATTGAAATGGCACGTACTCGTGGCCTTGCTTAGACTTCAAGAAATAATATAGGAGATTAAAATATGAATGACGATAGAAGAGGCGGCGGCGGAAGAGGCGGTTTCAGACCAAGCGGTCCACGAGAGATGCATAAAGCAACTTGTGCAGATTGTAATGAAGAAACTGAAGTTCCTTTTGTGCCCAGTGGTGACAGACCTGTGTACTGCCAGGAATGCTACCAAAAACATAAACCCAAGAGATATTAATTTGAAAAGAACACACATTTAAGGCATTAAAAGTGTGTAGGATGACATAGATAAGAAAGAAAATAAAACAAAGGTGGTTAAAATGGATATTTCTATTTTAACCAGCAACGTTTTTATTAAAACCCATTGTTCGTTAAATTAATAATATTGTTCTTTTTTTCAGGTCGATGCCCTGGACAGAGCATAGCGACGTCCGAGGTATTTGACATGGTTTTCGGTAATACCTTCATATTTTATATAAAAAGTTATGAAAATAAACATTCCTAAAATTAAAGCCATGCAGGGATTTCAGATTTGTCCATTCTGCGGTGGGAAAACCGAATACGCTGGCATCATCAGCGGCCATATATTTCCTGCAATACATACTGGCCAGATGTATATTTGCATAGAATGTGGATACCAGGGAAGTTTCATAATCGATGTAGTGGAGATGGTTCTGGAAAGTAATTCTGTTTATACAGGTTGCAGGGTTGATAATTCAATTTATCGGGCTTTTAATCATGATTTTTTGATTTAATCTAGATTGTACATCTGGTCAATTACTGTGCGTTTTTGTGCGCGCATTGCCATAATTCCACCAGGTGTTCCGCCTCCTGAGCATCCACCCGCTCTGGATTTGAGTGTAGAGAAATTCAGGGTCGTTAACTGCGAGATGGCAGATTTATACTCCAGAATGAAAAATACCAAATACCTGAACATCTCCGGCGATGCCCGGGGTTTCGGGCATTAGGGGTGCCAATATTTAAGTAAGTCAGATAGATTCAAATTCCACAGGTTCATCATTTATCAACAACTGCCTAAGAACCGAAGAGCATGTAAAATCCACTGAAACAATTGCAGAGACATTTCCTGCATTATCCTGTTGTTCAATTGGTCGCCCCTCTCCCTCAGGAACAAAATAACTTTCTATTCCCCAATCAATAGATACCCGATCATTCCAAATAGATTCAACTTTTCCTTTCATACAGACCTGATCCTCATAAAGAACAGGTTTAGAATGACTTACTGAGTCGATTGTCCAGAATTTATCCTTTTTTGACAGACTTGCATATATCTTATCCCCATATATAAAATCATGATCATAAGGAGTTTTATTCAAATCTACACTTGAAATTTCATAATTCAAATTGACATAATCCCCTCTGAACATATCTCTTGGGTCAACTGGTTGATTCTTCAGTAATATTTCCGTTCCAAAAAATATTGTGAACCAATTTACTGCAATAATGCTCAATATTACAATTGCCGGAATTAACATTATCAATAGGAACTGCCTTTGATTCATGCTTTATGGGACTCCATTTCATTTATTAGCGAACGTCTTTTATTTTCCAGGTACCATCCACCCCCGAGAAGGATCACCCCTCCAATAATAAATGCCAGAGACCGTGGCAAATATTCATACAAAGCAGTGAAATATAAATTCAATATTCCCAGTACAAAAAAGAACATACCCAGATTGACGAAAGGTACTATGAATTTATTATATCCGATCAAAATGCTGCCAATGGACAGAATAAAAAACAACAAATTGAAGAAAATGAACAATAGAGTTGCTGCAGTAGGATTCAAAGTAGTATGCAATAATTTAAATAACCAGATTCCGCCCCATCCCAAAAATGCTATTAAAAGGACTAAAAATTCATGTTTTACTGTTTTGAATTTATCAGAAGTTGATCCACTCTTTATTATTGAAATAAGGGAAGTAATGCCAAATAAAATGAAAAGGAATTGAATAGTCCAATTAGTTGAAGTGCTCTCGGTAAACATATTCCGATAAGTATTTTCCAGACTGAAAAAAAAATAAAAAATTAAGATAAATAACAAACCCACTCCTTGATATGTAATTCGAAAATGAGAAAAGCTTCTCATTGTACTATGCATTTGTCCAAGACCATAAAGGGTGATCCCGAACAACAAAAATAGCATAAATATTTCATATAAACTCAAATTTGCTCCGCTTAAAGAAGTAACATAAAGGATCATCCATGTAACAAAAGTAAAAATATTCAATCCTAAAATCTGCTTTGAGTCAAAAGCATAACCAAAAGGTAATATTGCTAAGAACCATGCAAATACAAGCCAGTGCGCACCAGCATTGACATTGAATATCTGAGCAGTCAAAAAGATGGTTACTCCTACAAAAATCGAAGCGAGAAAAACTAATGTATGTCCAAATTTCGGATGTGATTTTGTTTCGTATTTCAATTTCCAGCCGGCAAAATAAGTTGCAAAGGTTGTACCAAAAAGAATTATCAACTTCAGGAAATCAGGGAAAAGATTCCAATTTGAAGCAACCAATAATATTGCCCCAACCCCTATTAGAATTGATCCCAATGCTGAAATTACGGTGATCAAATTTGTTGATTTATCCTCACTGACCGGAATTTCGTGAGGTATTTCTGCAAATCCGTATTTTGATAAAATCTTTTTTGCCTGGTAATCATCAATAATCCCTTGATTTTTCCACTCCTCCACTTCTCCTTTGAGCCAAATTTCATGCTCATTAGCATTCATCCTTCAACAATTGCAACTATTAATTATTAAGGTTTCTGGTACTTTGTTTTTACTTCAATGAACCACTGCATCGTTTCAGACAATTCAGCTTTAAAGTCAATAGAAGGTTCAAATCCAAAAGTACTTGCTTTATGTACATCAGCTACAGAATGCTTTATATCTCAAGATACTGGTTCAGAATAAATTGGATCGATCTCTTCCCCTAAGATCTCATTGATAATATCTACTAATTGATTTACACTTATCCTTTTGCCGCTGGCTATATTAAAGACATCCGTTATATCAGATTCACATGCTTTAATATTTGCATCCACTACATGTTTCACAAAAATAAAATCCCTGCTCTGCTCCCCATCCCCATAGATATTAGGTGGTTGATTATTCAAAATAGCATTGATGAACTTGGGAATGACAGCAGCATATTGAGAATTAGGATCCTGCCTGGGACCGAATACATTGAAATATCTAAGTGATGTGGTCTTAAGACCATAGAGGTTCTGGAAGACCTTGCAGTAAAATTCTCCTGTGACCTTGTCATGGCATAGGGCGATAACGGATCGACAGGCATATCCTTTGATTTTGGCAATGCAGGAGAGTCACCGTACACTGCTGCAGATGTGGCAAATATCAGTTTTTTTATCCCCGCAATCCTGGCTGCTACAGTACGTTCAGCGTTCCGGAAATATTGACCTCGTTGGAAGCTTGCGGATCTTTTATGCTCCAGATAACACTTGGCAAAGCAGCATGATGGAATACATAATCCTGATCTTTGAATATTGCCGCAATATCTGGATCAGTGATACTGGCATTGATTATAGTAAGATTGTCCTGGTCTGGATGTTTAATATTGTTCAATGATCCGGTTGATAGATCATCAATAATTGTGACCTCATTTTCCAGGGCCAGGCTTTCGACCAGATTAGATCCGATAAATCCTAACCCACCTGTAACCACTACATTTCTGTTCTTCATTTGGAGGTCGCCCTTCCATACCCATCCTCAAATCTTATAATATCATCTTCACCAACATACTCCCCAAGCTGTACTTCGATTATCTCAAGTGCAAACTTGCCTGGATTTGATAACCTGTGCTTTATCCCGGGACTGATAAAAGTACTTTCTCCCTGGTGCAGGTAAAACTTCTTATCACCCACCTGCACGCATGCGGTTCCTGTCACCATGACCCAATGCTCGCTTCGATGAAGGTGAAACTGAAGGCTTAGCGTTTTTCCGGGTATCACCCGAATCTTCTTGATCTTGTACCGCTCTGAATCCTCCATGACTGTATAGGATCCCCAGGGGCGGTACACGGTCCTGTGAAAGAATGCACGTTCATCATTTCTATTTTTAAGTACATCCACGATATCCTTTACTTTCTGGCTGCTGGAACGTGGACAAACAAGCAAGGCATCTGGTGTGTCAATTACTACCATATTATCAACATCTATTAACGAGACCACTTTTTTCTTGGTGGATTGGATTATATTACCAGAAGAATCCTTTGAAATGCTTTCACAACCGAATTTTACATTTCCTAACTCATCTTTCTCATATTCATTATACATGGCATCAAAATTGCCCAGATCACTCCATTTGACATCAAGCCTCATAACAGCCACATTATCTGATTTTTCCAAAATGCCATAGTCAATTGATATGGGAGAGATGTCCCTGTATATCTCATTGATATTCTTATTTGAAGTAAAAGCTTCCAATAATTCGGGTGCATATTTTGAAAGTTCTGATGAAAATACTTCGGTATTGAATATGAACATACCGCTGTTCCATAAGTAGCCGTTATCTACGTATTCTTTCGCTTGTTCAATATTGGGTTTTTCTTTAAATTCCGAAACCCTATATCCTGCCCCAACTGCTTCTCCGGGTTTGATGTACCCATACCCAGTATGAGGTGATTTGGGAACTATTCCAAACGTAACAAGGTATTCCTCTGTAAGATCCTTTGCAGCAGCAATAGTATCCATTGCCTCGAAATCCATAATATGATCTGATGAAAATATCCCCACATCAGAAATACCGAATGTCTTCTCGATCTCACGGATACCAAAACATATAGCAGGTAGGGTATTCTTGCCTTCTGGTTCAATTAACAGGTTGTTACCAGGAAGGGATAATCCCAGCTCTTCTATCTGACCGGTTACTAAAAATTTTTGTGATTCATTTGTTACTATAAATATTTCTGAAATTTTTGTGATTCTTAAACATCGTTTGACAGTATCTTGAAACAATGATGTTTCCCCAATTTTTAAGAATTGTTTAGGATAATACTCCCTGCTTAATGGCCAGAGGCGTGTTCCTGACCCGCCTGCAAGAATTATAGATTTTATGATATACCACCTATTTTTACCTATAAAATGTTTTACATTATTGAGACGTTGACTAACAATAAAGATATCTCAAATATCTATATTGAGTTGTACCTGATAAACCAAAATTGATAGTAATATTAAAGGTATATTTAATAAGGTTAAAATTATAATTGTTATTTCCATTTAAGGTGAAACTTAATGAACATGAATCTTACACAAAAAATAATTTCATCCCACCTTGTAGAAGGTGAAATGCAGCCCGGTCAAGAAATCGCCATCAATATCGACCAGACACTAACTCAGGATGCTACAGGTACTATGGCATACCTGCAGTTCGAAGCACTTGATATCCCGAAAGTCAAGGTATCTCTGGCGGTAAGCTATGTAGATCACAACATGCTCCAGGCCGGATTCGAGAATGCCGACGACCACCGTTTTTTGCAGACCTTTGCCTACAAGTACGGCATCCAATTCTCAAAACCAGGTAATGGAATATGCCACCAGGTTAACCTTGAGAGGTTCTCAAAGCCTGGAAATACTATGATTGGCTCTGACAGCCATACTCCTACAGGCGGAGGTGCAGGCATGCTGGCAATAGGTGTTGGTGGACTTGATGTGGCTGTTGTCATGGGCGGAGCGCCTTATTATGTTAAAATGCCAGCTGTAGTGGGTGTAAAACTGATCGGGAAATTAAACCCCTGGGTCAGTGCCAAAGATATTATCCTTGAAATGCTGCGCCGGTTCACTGTCAAAGGCGGTGTCGGTAAAGTATTTGAATATTACGGACCTGGTGTTGCAACTCTGTCAGTACCAGAACGGGCCACCATTACCAATATGGGAGCCGAACTTGGAGCTACATCTTCTCTCTTCCCATCAGATAATATTACCAGGCAGTTCTTTGAGATGCAGGGCAGGCCAGATGACTGGAAACCTATAACAGCAGACCATGATGCCGAATATGACGAGCATATCGAACTAAACCTCAGCGAACTGGAACCCTTGATGGCAAAGCCCGGGTCTCCTGATGCGGTAGTAAAGGTGTCTGAAGTGGAGGGTACACCTGTGGAGCAGGTCATTATAGGTTCATGCACAAATTCCAGTTACAAGGACCTTATGACAGTGGCTAAAGCTTTGAAAGGCAAGAAGGTACATCCTGATTTGAGTTTACATATCACACCAGGTTCAAGGCAGGTATTGGAGACCATAATCCGCAACGGAGCACTCGCAGACATGGTATCTGCTGGTGCTCGTATTATGGAAACTACATGTGACGGCTGCATAGGGCTAGGCTCATCCCCGCCATCGAGTTCAGTATCCATAAGGTCCTTTAACAGGAACTGGGCAGGACGTTCCGGCACCATGGATGATAGTGTTTACCTGGCCAGCCCCGAGGTATGTGTGGCGGCAGCGCTGACTGGTAAAATATCTGACCCCAGAATACTGGGTGAATACCCTAAGGTTATTTGGCCTGAAAGTTTTGTGGCAGATGATTCAATGATCATTAAACCATCCCTTGATCCCGGCTCTGTTAAAGTGATACGGGGTCCGAATATCAAACCATTACCAAAAGCCGAACCTCTATCCACAAAACTTGAAGGGCATGTCCTTATCAAGCTGGAGGATGACATCAGCACAGATGGTATCATGCCTGCAGGCCCGAAGATACTACCACTGCGCAGCAATATCCCTGCCATCAGTGAATATGTTTTCTCCCAGATAGACCCTGATTTTCCAACCAGGGCTAAGGAGCATCAGGGTGGTTTCATCATTAGTGGCCTTAACTACGGCCAGGGTTCCAGCAGGGAACATGCGGCACTGGCACCCATGTACCTGGGCGTGAAAGCGGTCATTACCAGATCATTTGCCAGAATTCATAAAGCCAATCTAGTAAATTTTGGGATACTGCCATTGGAATTTGCTGACCAGACAGGTTATGATGCATTGAAGCAAGGCGATATATTAAAATTCAGTGGTATCAGGGAATTGGTAAAAGAAGGTACCACCAGCATACCTGTACAGTTTGGGTCTAATACCTTTGAGTGCAAGCTGGATATTTCAGACAGGCAACGGGAAATAATACTGGCAGGCGGGCTTTTGAACTATACTAAGATGATACATAGTTAGGCTATTCATAAAAATTAAATATCCCAAACCTGTCTTACAGCAATTTCAACTTGCCAACAACCTTATCCAGCTTCTCGACCGGTGCCGGCCCAATTCCCAATACAGTAATAGTCCCTGGAGCAATCTGGGTAAGTCCGGCATCAGTAATTAAAGCAGTTGACAGTCCCTCCCGGCGCGCCATTTCCTTTATAAAAAAAAGATCATTTAGCGTTGCAACCTTCAGGACAACCTTCTTCTGGCCATCCCTTATCCAGGACTCTCGCTCTTTCTTATCAGCAAAATCAGAGGCCGTAAGAGCAGCATGTGCTACCTGGACTGCCAGTTTCCCCTTTGTCAGTTTAAGATCGTCCCTGGTAACAATGCACTGTTTATATTCAGTCATTGATGAGCATCCCTTTCTCATCGAAATTGAGCTTATCAGTGGTGCGGCGAGTCCACTCAATTCCAAGTGCTAATGCTTTGTCCCTGTCAAACTCTCCCACTTTTACTTCCTCTTTGGTGATTTTTAATATTGAAGCTACAGGGATGGATAGATTTTCTGCCCCGCTTTTAATAATCAATAATCTCGAATCAAGGGTTATGGTCTCACCAATCCTTTCCTTTCCCTGGACCACGAACTTACAAAAGATTTCTTTTTTGGATATTGACATTTCCGGATCTAAAGGCTGTGAAATTTCTTTTTGGGTTTTTGCAGCATCCTCTTTTATAACATCTTGATCAGCAGAGAAAGCTGGATGTGGTATAGACATGGAATGCCAGTCCAGATTATTATGCTTATGATGCCACAAGCTGCCTACCTGCCTGGTTTCTGTTTTTGTTGTTTTATTTATGTCAGGTACTTCTATAGGTGCATCTACTCCAAAAATTTTATTAATTGTATGCTTAATTCCCATCCTAAATACCTACCAGTGTTTTCGTTTCATATATTTCTCTTCAACACCTAAAAAGTCAATGGCAGAAGCAATCACAGCATTAGTAAAAATATAAGAATTAATTTCAGAATAAGATGGACGTGTCTGGTTCATCTTTGTGGTGCTGATCTTGCTGGGGTTTTGGTCCGAGAAAATACTCATGTCACCTTCTTCCACAGGTATGAAAATGATATTATCTTCATTCCCCCATTCTGTTAAGTATTCTTTAATTTTTGAATTTTCATTCACTGTTATTGGGAAAATATCAACACCATTACTGCGGGCTTTCTTCATGCCGTCCAGGATCTCCCTGGTATCACCGCTTCCGCTAACTGGAATATATACATCTCCCCTGATAAAACTGGGAGTGGTAGCGTCGCCCTTAATATATACGTTAAGGCCAAGATGGGTGAGGCGCATACCAAATGCCTTTGCCACGAATCCCGAACGGCCAACCCCGTCCACAATAAAATGACCTCTACGGGTCAACAATTTATCGATCCATGACCGCAGATATTCTTTGTCGATTCCTTTTAAGAGCCGGGCATTCTTAAGAAAATGATCGATCTGCTTATAATAAAACTGATTGTCCCCGCTATCAAGAGCAGGCAAAATGCAGTTTAAGAATGTGCATAATTTCAGTTCGAATTCAGAACCCATAACAGCCAGTTTACTGGGTTTTTCCAGTTGTATATCTTCCATCAGGACGCTAAAACCATTCTCAGCGATAACTTTCTTATAAGCAGGAGAATCACTTTTTGCAGTGATAAGTAACTCTTTGGCACCCAAACAGTGAGCATCTTCAAGATAATTAATAACACTTTCTGTGGTACCTGAACCGGATGCAGCTATAATCATATTATCTCTATCAATGTCAAAATAGCGCCTTATAGGATCATCCAGAGTAGCAGGGAAAATATGGTCATATCGCAATAACTGGTGAATAAAATCATATAATGCTAAGGCACTTCTGCCCTCTCCAATACCATATATGACTTTCTGCTTTTTACCCTCCTTAAAAATAAACTCTCTCAGATTATTAATAGTGGCATCGATTTTTTCTGTGGGAATATCTCTTAGCTGCTCGAGGAATAGCAATTGGATGTCAATTGAATCGTAAAATTTTGCAGTAGATGTCATTTAATATCCTATACGTTATTATGAATTGTAATATAGTTAGTTATTACTTAAATATAATTACATTTGCGAAAGGGTAAATACAAAAAATCTCCACTCGAAAAGTGAATTTGTTCAATTTAATTATGCACATATCCTAAGGTCGTGAAAAAACGTCCAACTCTGACTTTTTGATTTTGGACCACGTGTTCCCATATTAATTACCAATGATTATATTGTTTTAATAGTCCTTAAAACATCAATCGATTAAAGGGTCAATACAAATTTATTATTATCCACTATCAGTTCCCCTATACAAATTCAACGCAGTTTAATACACGATAAGACTCCCGATGATAACCATAAAGCTCCACTGTTGGATTTGCGTGACAATATATGCAGCACATAAGAACCGCAGCAGCACCTATCCCGGTAAACGCGATCCCTACAACAGCCATATCAGTCTGCGTGATCAAGATAGCGGCAACCAGCACCGCACCCCTGCAGGCGAGTAGCACAAGATCCGGTTGGAGGAACCTGCTCTGAGGGTGCATGTGATTGCGCACTGACATGGCAGCGAACATGCCGATCAATAGTAACATGAGCCGGGGATAGAGGTCGCTGGAAATAATGGTTGAGGGCAGCGCTTTCCTTCCGGGTGAGTAGGTAAAGTCCTCCCCTACGATCTCCGGGAACTCATTATCCTGCATCCCGCCTGCTTCCACAACCACAAGGTACTGGCCGTCACCCTGATAGTAATCATCACAGGATAAGCCGATATCAAAGGTACTGCCGGTAACGGGCACCTTCTTGAATAATACCTGGCTTGTATTTGTTTAGCCCATGCACAATTCTCGCCTGAGTAATTGCTCCAGTTCTTCAAACCCATTTTTGCGTTGCAATCTCCAGTCAGTCAATAAAGATGCAATATACGGATATTTTTCTGCTCCATTCTCTGACCTGAAACATCCTAT
>DATKUV010000131.1:0-7973 GCA_035530415.1 Candidatus Nanoarchaeia archaeon
GCACAGGGAAATATTCAGAGGTGCCCTTGAATATGCATTTGGGGATTCAGCAGATGTGGATATAATCAAATTGCTCAGCCACGGTGATGAGTACTGCGATGTATATATTCATACACATTAATTATCAAGCTGCAGCTTCAATAGGAGGAGAAGTCAAAAAAATTGACTTCTGCGGACAGTTTTCAACACACAGTCCGCAGTTGGTACATTTTTCCGGATCGATCTCTGCTAAAAAATCTGTAACAGTAATAGCATCTACCGGACAGTTCTTAGCACATATGCGGCATCCAATACATCCAAATTCACACACCGATTTTACATGCTTGCCTTTATCATGTGACCGGCACAGCACGTGCACAGCTGCACTCTTGCTTGCCATTACTAATATCTCATTTGGACATTCGTCAACACATATCCCACAGCCCTTACATAAGTTCTTATTAATATAGGGAAGACGGTCATCACCCATGCTCATAGCCCCAAAAGGACATGCTCGCACACAGGTTCCACGTCCAATACAACCATAGCTGCATCCCTTCTCACCATCAGAGATCATCATAACAGCCCTGCAATCATCGATGCCTACATAATCGATCTTGTCAATGCAATGGACACCGCCGTTGCACCTGACAAACGGATAAATACTTTCTGACTCTGTCACTTCCTGGCCTAATTTAATGCCTATTTGTTTTGCAACGTCAAAACCACCTACCGGACATCCATCAATAGGTGCTGATTCACTTACCACCTTATCAGCAAAATCAGAACATCCTGCATATCCGCAGGCACCACAATTGGCACCTGGTAATACCCCAATCACATCTTCCACAAGGGGATTTGTCTCTACAGCGAATTTTATCGAGGCCCATATAAGTACTATCCCAACCAAAAATCCAATACCTCCGATAATCACTGCTGATTGTGCGATCAATAACGTGCCTGTCATGTAGGGATCACTCCAAAGAAGTTAACAAAAGCCATTGATAACAATGTGGTAATAAAGAAGGCATGGGGGATACCCTGAACTGACGCAGGCACATTAAGCACACTTGTCTTTTCGCGGATCGCAGACATGAGCAGCATTACCATGGTATAACCTAAAGCAGCTGTAAAACCATAAAAAACACTTTCAATAAAGCCATATTCAAGCCTTACATTAAGTATCACCACTCCAAGTATTGCGCAGTTGGTGGTTATCAGGGGCAGGAATATTCCCAGGGACCTGTATAAGGGAGGACTGTATTTACGAATAATGAATTCAACCAATTGCACAAGAGCTGCGATTATTATGATAAAACTGATAGTTGTTAGAAATGTAAGCCCAAAAGGTTTCAGGAGATATGTGTATATTAAGAACGCTGCTGTTGATGCCATTATCATAACAAACATCACGGCAGCCGACATGCCAGTCGCGCTTTTCGTTTCCTTTGAAACACCCAAAAACGAACACAGTCCTAAAAACTGGACCAGCAGGAAATTCTTTACAAAAATCCCGTTTATTGCTATGGCAAATAAGCTGACTTCTTCCATTTACTAGACCCCCTTTTTCAGTTTTCTGATACGGTTGTAATTAACCAATGCCATCAGGACACCGATGGTCATGAATGCTCCTGCAGGTAATATCATGAATGTGGATGGTGTATCTGAATATATGGGTATTCTGATCAATTTAAATCCAAATAATACAATAGCTCCCGTTCCTAACAATTCTCTTATGGTACCGATAATCACCAGAACAATTAAAAAACCGGTCCCGATTCCAAATGCATCTACAATTGAATATTTTACATTGTTCCTGATCGCATAAGCTTCTGCTCGACCTATGATAATACAGTTGACCACAATCAATGGAATGAAAATTCCCAGTGCTTTATAAAGGGGGGGTGTATAGGCTTCCATCACCATATCGATAATAGTTACAAAAGTACATATTATTATGATAAACATAGGAATGCGAGTTATGGGCGGAATATGTTTTCTTAGTGCAGAGATCATGATATTTGATCCCAACAATACAAAAAGTGCTGCTCCTGCCATGCCAATAGCATTCTCCACAGATGTGGTGACCGCCAGTGTGGGGCATAATCCCAGTACCAGAGAAAATATGGGATTATCCTTGATTATTCCTCTGAAATACTCACCTGAAATTGTCATTTCACTCATAATACATTCCCACCTATTGTTTTACTCATTAGATTTAATTTCATTAATTTTTGTCTGTATTCCGTCTATCACAGCTTGGGAAGAGATTGAAGCGCCGGTAATTGCATCGATGGCACCACCTTTCTTGGAAAGCATCAGATCAGATTCGGATACTCCTTTAAACTGATCCGTGAAAGCTAGGTCAATAATCTTTGCACCTAATCCCGGCGTTTCAGCGTGTGTCATGATTTTCACTCCCGTAACCTTATAATTAGTATCGATCCCACCGGCTAGAGTGATAACACTCTGTGAGCCGCTCTGGTCCCTGAAGAAAGAATATCCCACCAGATTGTTATCTGCATCAAGAGCTCTATAATAAAGTATTTCATCTCCGGATTTAATTACTGGATCAAAATGGTCTGCCAAAGGCATTACATCTACAAGTGCCAGCTTTTTTTGATCTTCTTGATATATCTTTAATTGGTCCTGTGTAGGAATATAGACGGCACCGAGAATTGCTGCGGCAACTATAGATAATGCTACTAATTTTATTAGCACTACACTCATTTCCTTATTCATTTTCACAATGCCACCTCATCAACAGGTCTTGGATATGTATTTTTTTCAATAAAAGGTGAAACAGCGTTAGCAATGAATATGGCAAAAAGGACAGCCACCACATAATTATAACTGATAGATCCATATATTACAGTCAGTACTCCGCATAATAAACCATAAATAAATCTGCCGTTTTTCGTGATTGGAGATGTGGCAGTTTCAGTGGCCAGAATGAACACTCCAAAAAAAAGCATTCCAGTAATCACATATGACAGATTCTCTCCAATGATTAAAGCTAATATAATAGTAGAGACAAGATAACTGGATGGGATACGCCAGTCTATATATTTCTTATGAATGAGGTATACCCCGCCAATAAAAAATACAATCGGAGATACTTCTGCCAATCTACCTGCTCCTAGTTCTAAAAAGATATCAGAATATTGTCCTATGTGTGGTACTGAACCCGAACCTGTCAATGCTCCCCATGACATGTTCAGAAATACCCAGGCAGCTATGGCCGGATTGAAAAGATTCGCTCCGAGACCGCCAAATGCATGTTTTACCAGAGCTACACCAAAAAATGATCCAACAGCAGGAATCCACAGTGGAACACCATAAGGTAGTAATAAGGCAATCATCATACCAATAGAAACGGCATCTCCATCCTTTATTGTCAATTCCTGTTTTGATAATTTCTGAATACCTGCTTCTGTGAGGACGGCTGCTAAGGTACTTACCAGTACCAATTCCAATACCACAAAACCAAATACAATAGTTGCCAGTAAACTGACAGCCACCAATATTGCAATTTTGCTGCGCATGATCGTAGCTATACTTACTCCCTGTCTCGTATGGGGAGGATTGGATACCACAAGTTTCATTTTCCACCTCTGCTTGATATTGCCCCCATATGGCAGGGGGTCTGACATGATTCACAGCCGAGTTTCAGGTTGGGAGATTCCTTTTCTTCAGGTATTGTAAATGATTTTAACAATGCGGTCCTTGCAAAGCGTATCAATTGCAGGATGTGTATGTTGGAAGGGCAGACATAATCACATAACCCGCATTCAACACAACTGTAAACATTGAGTTTGCTGCATTCGTCATATCTGCCAATATCTGAAAAGGAAGCAATCCTTGCCGGCAGAATATTTACGGGACAAATGTCCACACATCGGGCGCAATGGATGCAAGGACCAGGTTCGTTTCGTACAACCTCATCATTTGATTGAACAGTGATCTCAGAAGTCGATTGAATAACAGGGACTTCATCTGTGACCTGTGCTGTTCCTGAAAGTAATCCGTTCATGATAATTTTAGCCGGTTCACCCACATATCCACCACTGGATTGAATCACATCCTTGAAGCTGGTCCCAATTTCAGTCCTTTGTATGCCAGGTTTCCCAATTGCGCCAGATACTGCAACATTGACCTCGATCGGGGGGATGCCTTCTAATACGGCATCATTAACTGCCAATGTTGCATATGCACTTGAGATCATCACTCCAGCTTCTGCCGGAGTATCTCTATTTGAGATCCGCATCCCTGTTACATCATAGGCAAGAAGATTGTACATTAACGGAGTATAATTTCGTTTCACGGAAATAATTCCAATATTATCTCCATTTAATCCTGAACTGATGGCTGAAGCAAACTGGTTGTTATTCTTGTGGATTATGATAGCTCCCTGAACTGCATCAGATGCTTTCATTAAGAGTTTCATACCGCTAATTAATTTTGAAATGTTTTCTGGTGTGCAATTACTCTTTACATCGCTTGAGTGAGTGAGGTTAATCAGGATTGTGTCTACGGTTTTTGTAGTATTTAGTATGTTAAAAATGGGATAACCATTCAGTTCGATAATCCCAGAATCCTTTAATGTGTCAAAAATATTTTCTTTAGAAGGATTCTGTTGGGACACAAAATTAATTGTTTCATTTTTCCCATTTGATTCAATTATTATACTGGGTTTTGTAGTACAAGAAGGATGAGCCCTGTCTTCAAGACCGATCACATGTCCGGATATACTTGAATAAATCTTCGCACCAAAATCATGATTGCATTCTCCAATTTTCTGACCTTTAAGTACAGTATCATCCACATTTATCAATGGTTCACATATAGGCCCTCTATGCTGCATTAGAGGAATGACGACCTGTTTATGGTATTCTTGTGTTTCTTTAGTTGATACGCTTTTCCCGATCTCTATTGCCATTCCCTCATCCCCTCATTGGATTATTTGTATTGATATTGTGTTGTCCTGGTAGTTCATTGAAAGCGATCCAGATCAAGACCGCTGAAAATAGCATCAAAAAAGCACACAAATAAAAGGGAGTTACGAATGAGACATACCCTGCCAAAATACCTCCGACCATGGGTCCTATTGCCATACCACCCGCATTTGCACCCATGATATATCCCATACTGTGTCCTATATTACTCGCATCAGCCATTTCTGCTGCCAGTGCGATTAAAGGTGTATTAACAGCAGCTGCTGCAATACCCTGTAATACTCTAATGAAAATAAGTTCATTAATGGAAGAAGCATATCCCAGACTTATAATAAGAACAGATGACGCAACAAGGCCTAACACTGCTATTTTTCGTTTGCCAAAAAAATCTGAAATAGTACCGACCGGGATCTGAAATAACAATCGTGCAAGCATGAATACTGATATTATGATACCTAAAGAGAACTGGGATGCACCAAGCCGTCCTTCAAATTCAGGCAAAAGGGTCACGACGATCATGGTACCTATCATCATAATAAATACTGCACCTGATATTATCAGGATATTTTTTGATATCTTTGATGTGGTCTTACTTTGACAGCCGTTGTGAGTCTCCTTGACAAACAGACTAACCAATAATAAGCTCAATGTTCCTAAAACTGCACACATATAAAACCCTGCTGTATAACCATATTGCATTGCCACAGCTCCACCAAATAAAGGACCAGACCCAAATGCAATCCCGCGAATGGTTGAATGCATCCCAATTACCCTGCCTTTCGTATTTGGTAATGATAGATCTGACAGCATACCCATAAGTGATGGAAGAGCAGCACCAATCAGCAGACCTTCTATAATTCTTAACACTACCAGTGATTCAAATAAATTTATTCTGGCATATAAGAAAGATATAACAGCAAACCCTGCAAGGCCGAATAGAATGAGTGGTTTCCTCTTGCCTAAATAATCAGTAAGAACACCTAAAAACGGTTGCGAAAGTGCAATAACAGCACCAAAAACACTCATTACAATCCCTACTTTTACCACCACAGGTACATCCTGGAAATATACTGAATTCAGTCTTGCAATGTATAGTGGTATCAATGCAACCATCATGCCCGTACCGAAATCCTCAAAAAACCTTGAGAAGGAAAGGATATACATCTCTTTCTTGATTTTTAACAACGTTTTACCAGACATCTACTGTCCCACTCCAAACGATTTGAATAACATTGGTTCCTTTTCTACTTCTACAGGTTCAGGTCTGGCAGGAATTATCTCAACAGTAATCTCATTTACTGTGAAATCTTTTGGTGGGTCAGTTTGAGCCGGATCTGCATCATATCCAAGCAATTTCCAATCAATACGGGATGTATTTCCGTGACAATCAGCACACCATAATGCATTTTTACCAAGAGCGCTTTTTTTTGCTACAATATTGTGACTTACCGAATAGTATATGATCCTATTTCGTAACACAGCATTAAAATAATCCGGTTTTCCATATACATTCAGGCTAACATTCCTCATCTCATCCAGGCTTATTGTACCATCTCTATTGACATCAGCGGCCCTGATATGGGGAAGGAGAATTGGACTGCCCCAGTGCAGGCTTGAATTTGGATTATTAATTATATTTTTATCGTTCCCATCATCCCACCATGTTATGGAAATTACATTAAAGGGTTTTAACATGGCTCCCGGATCATCCCTATCAGATGGATTGGGCATTCCTTCTACAGTACCATTAAACCATGCCAGTACGGGTTGAAAATCATTCTTTTTGAATGTGATGTCTTTAAACCCATTTGCCCAGTTAATTGAATCTATAGGCACCCCCCCGGGAAGTTCACCACCCGGGAGTGCAGGTATATGACATGCCTCGCACGATACTGTCTCAAGATGGGCATCTACTATCATACCATGTTTAACGTCAGAATGACAATCAATACATTGTTTCATGGGGAGATCAGTGGTTTCAGGTAAATCTGACCGATCGATAATATTTCCCCTGGCTATATTGTGATTAGAGGTTACATGACATTGAATGCAGCTGATATTTGCATTGGAATGAACATCATAAGCGCCATAATTATCACTGCTCCACATTACACCTCTGGTTGCAACATCGGTCTGGTGACATTGGTTAGCACATGTGGTATCTGAAATATGGGTCAAATAAAGATTGTCAGAAGAAATATCGTCTAAATGACATGTCTGGCAATTTGTGGTTATACTCCCGCCTACAATTTCATCTATATCATGAATTTCAAATATTTTATCATCCTTTGAATGACAATGGCTACATTCAAATTGTGCGGCAACAGCAGCTATAGTTGGATTATGCGGGGGAATACCTTTTGAATGACACAAACCACATTCCCTAATGCGATTAGAAGTATCTTCTTTTTCAATAAGATTAATAAACAGAGGATCCCACTGTCCATCAATTCCATTTGAATTTACACGCTGTACATGATCTGAGTTAACCAGGTCATCGTACATGTTATTATGACAACTCTTACAGTTCTCATCTGACCACGAATTATTATAAATATAATGTGCTGCAAGCGGTTGATAACCATTATAATTGAGATTACCAAAATTTATTATGATAATAGTAATTAATAAAATTACGCCCAGTCCTGCATATAGTTTTGTCAATTAGTCTCCCACCACCTGTTAATTAATTTTTTTGTTACCTCAATATTCTTTTTTTATTCGTTTATTCTGGGCATTAATCCAGGCAATCCTGATTGGTGAAAAAAGGGGATGTTGTTCCATGTTATAAAATAATATTAACGATTTTGCAAATCCATATAGCAATGCTATTGCCTGTAAAACCACCAGAATCATGGCAATATTAAGACCGATCGTAATTACAATACCAGTTGTCAGTACACCTGTTTCAACCAGGACAATTGTCAGCATTGAAAACAATACCAGAGGATAACCAATTCGTTCAATCATTTTTCTCACCTGAAATATCCTGATACCAGTAAGGATAATCTTCTTTTGCCACTTCTTTTGAAATAAGTC
>DATKUV010000132.1:0-5347 GCA_035530415.1 Candidatus Nanoarchaeia archaeon
TGGCGGGAACAGTATCGTCGGGGAAGACCTGTCAAGAGAAGGAATCACTACCTCTGTGGAAGATGCTATCAGGCTGAATGTGGCTGCTGTTGCCATGTCCATATATGTGGGCAGCGCATACGAACACCAGACCCTGATGAACCTGGGAAATCTGGTGAACGAGTGCGAACGCTATGGTATCCCTGTGGTTGCAGTAACGGCAGTTGGCAAGAATATGGTGCGTGATGCCAGGTATCTGGCCCTGTGCTGCAGGATCGCAGCCGAACTGGGCGCCAGGATAGTCAAGACCTATTATACTGATGACTTCCACAAGGTAGTGGAAGGTTGTCCAATCCCCATCGTAGTTGCGGGAGGCAAGCAATTGGATACAGAACTTGATGTATTCAACCTGGTTTCAAATTCAATACATGAAGGCGCTGTGGGTGTGGACATGGGCCGTAACATCTGGCAGAATGATCATCCTGTAGCTATGATCAAGGCTGTCCGGGCTGTGGTACATGAAGATTATACTCCACTGGAAGCTCTTGAGCTGTATAATAGTGAAAAGTCTCAATAGGAGCAAGACCTGTGCGTGCTGCTGTATACTACAATAACAATGATGTACGCCTGCAGGAGTTGCCAGTTCCTTCTATAGGACCTGACGAACTTCTGGTAAAGGTGGAAGCAGGAGGAATCTGCGGCAGCGATGTCATGGAATGGTACCGAATTGCCAGGGCTCCCCTGGTTTTGGGTCATGAGATCGCAGGTACCATAGCTGAGGCTGGACAGGACATTAAGCAGTATAAAGTGGGAGATCGGGTCTTTGTGTCTCACCACGTACCATGCAACACCTGCAAATACTGTCTGGCAGGACATCATACTGTCTGCGATACCCTGCGTACAACAAATTTCGACCCGGGAGGTTTTGCAGAATACCTGCGGGTACCTGCCATTAATGTGGATAGGGGTGTGTTCCAGCTTCCCGACAGTATGAGCTTTGAAGAAGGAACATTCATAGAGCCTCTTGCATGCGTGTATAGGGGACAGCGCCAGGCCGGAATAAAACCGGGCCAGAACGTGCTGGTGATCGGCAGCGGCATTACAGGTCTGCTGCATATAAAACTGGCAGCTGCACTGGGAGCTGGCTGCATATTTGCTACAGATATCAGTCAGTACAGGCTGGATATGGCCCAAAAGTTTGGTGCCCGTACAATCAAGGCAACTGATGATGTGGCGAAGCGGTTGCGTGAGCTGAATAACGGTGATCTGGCCGACCTTGTGATCTTGTGTACGGGGGCTGTTCCTGCTATCAATCAGGCCCTCACGTCAGTGGACAGGGGTGGTGCTATCTTGTTTTTTGCCTCCCCACAGCCGGATGTTAAGGTATCCTTTACAATATTTGACCTGTGGAAAAATGAGGTCCGTTTATCTAATTCGTACGGAGCCAGTCCCCTGGACATTACAACTGCCATCGAACTGTTGGGGTCTGAAAGGGTCAAGGTTGCTGACATGATCACTCATACATTTGGATTGTCAGATGCCGGTAAGGGATTTAAACTGGTGGCTGAGGCTGGGGAATCTATGAAAGTAATAATTAAACCTCAGGTGTAAGGAGGTATTGAATGAGGATAGTAAGAGAATACCAGAGGCGGGAGTTCTGTAAGGACTGGGGATGTCCAAGCCAGAAAAAGCTTGATGCAACTACAGATCCTAACGCCATTGATACCATTAAAAAAGAGGAATGTCAGAAATGTATGGCCCATATATTTCATAAATGGTTGATGGATAGGGACTTCCAGGTAGTTGTAATTGAATAAAAGAATATTTTATTTTAGTCCCAACACATCATCCATCCCATACAACCCAGGTGGCTGATCCATTAACCATCTGGCAGCCCGCACCGCTCCCCCTGCAAATGCCTGCCTGCTGTGTGCCTGGTGCTTGATTTCGATGCGCTCACCATCACCAAAGAACATCACTGTGTGGTCACCCACCACATCTCCGCCCCGAATTGCATGGATCCCGATCTCATCTCCTCTGGGTGCAAGGCCCTGCCGCCCATACACATATTCTTTACCACCCAATATATTATTTATAACCTGGGCGGCCTTAACTGCAGTACCGCTGGGGGCGTCCTTCTTCTTATTATGATGGGCCTCGATGATCTCCACATCAAATCCTTCGAGATGTTTGGCTGCTTCTTCAAGCAGCTCCCAGAATATATTAACTCCTACAGCAAAGTTTGGTGAGATCACTGCCGAGACTCTGTTATCTGAAATAGCCTCATGCATTTTTTCGATCTGCTCATCGCTGAACCCCGTAGTACCTACCACCAGGTTGCTGCCTGCATTGGCTGCCCTCACTACGTTCTCTGTTGCAGCTACAGCAATAGTGAAATCGATAACAATCTGGGTACCAGTGTCCCCAATAACAGATTCCATATTGGCCGGGTCAGATACAGGCACACCCAGATTCCCGGTCCCTATCACTTCACCCACATCCATTCCGATATTTGTGATGTCAAAACCGGCAGATAGTTCCATATTTTCAGAACTTAAAATGTTATTTACAATAAGTGCCCCCATCCTGCCACATACTCCTGTAACAGCAGCACGTATCATTTTAACACACCGATGGACTTAAGTTCTGCAACCAATTTCCCCTCATTCTCTTTGCTGAGTGGAGCCAAAGGCAATCTCAGTTCACCTGATGCAAGGCCTATCAATTCTGCTGCTTTTTTAACAGGGATGGGGTTTGTCTCGATAAACAATGCCTTGATCAAAGGATCAAGCAGGTTTTCAAGCCTTCGGACTTCATCCATATTACCTGCTTTAAAAGCATTTACCATTGCCGTCACTTTATCAGGAACAATATTTGCAGCTACACTAATCACACCCACACCTCCCAGTTCCATAATCGGAACTGTCAAAGCATCATCTCCTGAAAAAACCACAAAATCCTGGTCCTGGGTCCGCTGAATAATATCCTTTATCTGGCTCAGGTCACCACTGGCCTCCTTGATCCCTATGATATTAGGATATTTGGCTAATTTTGCAGTCACTTCATTTTTCATATTGATACATGTCCGGCTGGGGACATTGTACAATATTTGTGGTATATCAGCCTGGTCGGCTATAGTTGCAAAATGCTTTAGCAGCCCCGCATCATTGGGTTTGTTATAATAAGGAGTGATGAGCAAAGCTGCATCAGCCCCGGCATCTGCTGCGTATTTTGTTAATTCCAGGGCTTCAGATGTGTTATTTGACCCAGTACCTGCAACAACAGGCACGGTACTGCACTCAACACTGATATCAATCAGGTCCTTATGTTCCTGAAATGTAAGAGTTGCTGACTCACCTGTAGTCCCTGAAGGCACTACACCAGAAATCCCTCTTTTAATTAAAAAATCTATATTGGACTGCAAACCTGCTTTATCAATCCTGTTATCAGGAGTGAAAGGTGTTATCATTGCAGTTATTACACCGTCCAACATTGCAGGACCACCTTTAATTTATCTATTATTACTGTCGATTCTTCTTCCTGGTAATATATCCAGCTATCCGGTTTCTAATTACCTTGCTCTTTACATTGGTATATTGAGTAACAAGTGGTTTATTGTCTTCAAAATCTGTTGTGAAAATTTCGCCTTTGTCATTTAATAATTGAGTTGCAAGGGACTTTATATAACTTGGTCTGATTCCCATTTTAATACTCCTGATTTAATTGTATGACCTGCATACTACGTTACCATTCATATATGTTTTCATCAACAAAGGAGCAGATGGGTTATTATGATACCAAATGAATTAAATTAAAAAATATCTATGTTTTATACTCCCTCTTACTACATAGTAAACGCTTGCAAAGTCGAGTATAATATATCTCCAAAAAAGCAATAATCTTACAGATATGAGATCATGCGCTTAAAATGTCAGGAACTCAAGATATATACATGTAAAAAATGTGGATAATCTAAATTACTTAGTTTTATATATCAATGCGGCATTTGATACTAGATAAAAGTTTAATAAGAAAATGATCCTGTTGTTGGATTTTTCTCAATCATTTAATAAAGAAAAGCCTAATCGATTGGTATTATTTCACTTTAATAAGAGGTGTTAACCTGAATAATTATCGAAATAAGAGAAATGACAATCAAGGAGACGAGGTAGTAAGAGTCAGGATTCCAAGGAAACATGACAGAGAGGTCCTAGGTACTGTTGAAAGTATGCTTGGTGCAAATAAGATCAGGGTACGGTGTATGGACGGAGTAGTAAGACTTGGAAGGATACCAGGTAAACTTAAAAAACGTACATGGATAAGACCTGGTGATGTGGTCATAGTGGTGCCCTGGGATTTCCAGGATGAAAAAGCAGATGTAAAATGGCGATATACCCAACCTCAGGTAAATTGGCTTGAGAAAAGAGGATATCTGAAAGGATAGTGAATGACAGTTGATTTTGAGATTTCTAGTTCTAAAAAAATAAAGACCATTGATAAGAAGATCGATGATTTTAGAAAAAAAATCAAAGATTCAGAAGATCTCAAAGTCCAAGACGAAGTTTTTGATTCTGCCACTTTGATGGCACTGTACAAACTTGCATCCAAAGGTTATATTGATGCTCTGGGCGGGACTGTAAGTACTGGAAAAGAAGCTAATGTATTCCATGCAATAAAAGAAATTGATAATGTTCAACAGGAATTTGCTATTAAGATATACCGCATCACCACTGGTAATTTCAAAGCCATGCAGGAGTATATTATAGGGGATGAAAGGTTCAGGAATATCAAGCACAAGAAAAAAGATATTATTCTGGCATGGACCCGCAAAGAATTTCGAAACCTGATCAGGGCAAAAGAAGCTGGTCTTAATGTTCCACAGCCGTTAATCACAGAACGAAACATCCTGATCCTGGAATTTATAGGCAAGGATAATATCCCATTTCCTCAACTTCGAGAGTTTAAACTGGAATACGAAGAGGCACTGAAATTGGAATCTAAAATAGAGGATTTCATGTTACGCTTATTCAGGGATGCTGAACTTGTGCACGGGGATCTAAGTGAATATAATATCCTGATTGATCCTGATGACCTGACCCCTGTTTTTATTGATATGGGGCAGTCAGTTACTCTTGAACACCTCAATGCAAAAGAATTCCTAACCCGTGACATTAACAATATAGCACGCTTTTTCAAAAAGTTTGGTGTAATTGTAGATGAAGAAGCTCTGCTATCGAAGATTATTAAATCCAGAGCTGACCATTAGTAATATGAGCTATAAGTTATATCTTGGGGGCAGTTATGTTTGAAAGTAAAATGACCACTTATATTAAAGTCCCCATTGAAAGGGTCGGTGTGATAATCGGAC
>DATKUV010000133.1:0-2360 GCA_035530415.1 Candidatus Nanoarchaeia archaeon
TTTGCCATCCTGGCCTTTTCTTTCAGGTTGCCCTTGCTGAACATGACCTTGGTAACATCCAGTTTGAACTGGCATCCGTTCTCTCTATGAATTGTCGATCCCGGCTCTAACGTACCAGCTTTTGCAGCTATAAGTGTTCTATTGGGACGGCGCAGATCACCTTCGATCCCCTCATCCAGATACACGCTCCTGCAATATGGGTGCATCTTGAGGAGGGCATCTCCCACCTGTCCCCTCACAGTCAGCAGGTCAGGGTGCATAGAAGTGATTACAATATCCCCCAATATCTGCCAGCTCCGGGGCAGCAGATTAAGTTTTTCATTGTCCAGCTGTTCCATTAACAGACTTTTCAAGGTTGGAGCCGGGGCATAATATTCTGCAGGGCTCTGGATAATACTGGTGTATGATCTGAATTCCGGGTCTTTCAAAACAGGGATCTCAAAAAGTTCTCCATGTCTTGTTATTTTACGCCTTTTATCCAGAGATCCTGAACCCAGCAGTTTTTTTCTGACAGTTTCCAGATCAACTTTTGGCACCAGTAAAGCTTTCATCAATAACATCTACGGCAATATGAAAATATCATCCCAGATAATAACTGCCCTGATCTCTTCGCCACCTTCAACTGATAGGTAAGCAGGTTTCATTAAGGTCACAGGTCGGAAGGTCTTTGGATGCATCACCTGTATAGTGTCATTTTCAATCGACAACAGTACTACAGGCTCAGCATCATTTATGGAACTGACCTTTTTACTGTCTTTCAATCTGTCTGTATTATCAGCAAATTCCAGTCCTGAGTCGAGGTACAATCCAGAGGTTCTTTTACCAGAATGTCTGACAAGTACGGTTTTTCCTTCAACATTGATAATATCGCCTGGCTTTAACCTGGGAAGCCTGAGACTGTACGTTATCCGGTAGATCTCCTTTCCATCCTTCTTGCCTGATAATGTAGGAGATTCCGAAAATGTACACCCGAATCGTTCACCGGCTATGCGGCATATCTGCTTAGCAGTGCTGTTAGAGCCAACATATACATCAGTACCTTCGTGTAGTTTTTCTTCTTTACTGATAAACGAAAGCCGGTCTCCTTTTAGTTTTTGGCGTTCCACAATTTCATATACCAGTTCCAACACTTTTACCACCTCCTCATCATCAGGAAACCGCCCTTCTGCCCTGATCTGGATTATGCTCTCATAATAGCCGCCAGATAACCTGCTGCAGGCATCGCAGGTTTCTTTTACCACCCGTATTTCGGAATTCAATTCAGCATGGGCTTTGACACCTTTGATATTTCCAGTTACTTTGATATGTGCCCGGTATATCGAGGGATTGGTATCGGAAAATTCAATAGAGACCTGGACATCCTCTGAACCAGGATGGAGCTTCAATTCTTTGTTAATGGTATTGTTGACAATTTCTTCAATTTCATCATTTGATTCCACCCAGCTTCCACTTTTTTTGAATGCTCCGCACATGGGACATACTATAGTATGCACTACAAGCGGGATACTTGCAAAATTTATGGATTGTAAAAAACAGTCTTTGCATTTACCTTCTATCTGGGTATCAGATGGCTGGCCGCATACAGGGCAGGCAAGATAATTCATGTTATCAATTATGTTTGGTTTGATAATATGGTTTTCTATTAGAAATTTTTATAACTCATTATCACTTATGGACAACCATATATTTCACATATATTTCCCTTCCAAGGAGGGAGGCAGCAAATGTTCAAGGCGATTATAGAATCTGAAAAACTCAAGGAAACGATAGAAGCTGTTTCAAGTATTGTAGATGAGGCAAAGATTAATCTAACACCTGATGGATTATCTATAAGGGCTGTTGATCCTGCCAACGTAGCAATGGTAGACCTAACACTAAAACCAGGGGCTTTTGAGGAATTTACTGCAACCGATGGTGAGATCGGGGTGGATTTGAATCGGCTTAATGATATTCTTGGAATGGCCGAAAAAGCTGAAACTGTAGAGCTGGAACTTGATGAAGAAACGCACAAACTTGTTGTCAAAATGAGTGGTCTGACATATAATATCTCACTTCTTGATCCTTCTTCTATACGCAAGGAACCAAAAGTACCCAAGCTTGACCTTCCGGCCAAGATCGTGCTGGCTGGTGCCGAATTGAGACGGGCAATAAAAGCTGCCGAGAAAGTATCTGATCACATGTGCATGGGCGTTGATGGAGACATTTTTTATCTGGAAGCGGAAGGCGATTCGGACCGTATGCGTCTGGATATGAAAAAAGACCAATTAATCAGCCTGGACTCTGGAGATGCCAGAGCATTATTCTCACTTGATTATTTATCTGACATGATCAAATCTGCAGGCAAATCCAATGAAGTAACT